>SLQI01000167.1 GCA_007131535.1 Balneolales bacterium
ATTAAGTTGTGGTGTGAAATGAATTCTATCCAAATTAAACGGTAGATTCCCGACAAAAATTCACAGGCTAACCCAATCCTGATAGAATTAATTTAGGATGAGGTGTTTTGGAGTTATCCGCTATAGGCATTCCGGGAAGAGATTTTATCAGATTTGTTCCGGATTACATTGTTATTAAAGATTTTGAACCATTTAACAATGCTTTCGTCTAAATAGGTTAACGCTAAGTGAATAATGATACAGTGTGTACACATTTTATAGTTGATGACCCTCTGTGATGGGTAGTACACCCGCTGCACATTATCAGAACTAAATGAAATGCCGTATCGTCTAACAAACTGACCGGTTATTGTTTAGATCTATACAAGTCTGGAAAGTTACAGGTTGAATTTATTGATTCGCGTTTTAACTTATAAATTAACATAAGGCGATTTTGCAAAGTCTTCTCCGAAGCAAGCGTTTATAAATATTAAATAATTTACATGTTACATCTAATGGCCAGTAATGTGCTTCAGACTTCCATTGAATTGATATTCATGGAAAAGCAGCAAGGAAGCACTGTTAAAGCACATAGTTCTTTAGCGGAAGTTACGAAAAAAGATCTCAATGATAATCTTGATGTCTATTATGTAAGAGTTAAACGCGCTATCAGTGCTTACATCGTCGGGTCAGGCCTGGATGCTGATGATTTAACACAGGAAACATTTTTAAAAGCCTTCCGCAGTATTGATTCTTTTGCGGGGGCTTCTTCGGTATATACCTGGCTTTATCGCATAGCCAAAAATACCTGTATTGATGCGATGCGGAAACAAAAAACCAGGGGTGATAAAAAACATGTTGAATTCGATGAAGAGTTACTGGAATCCGGTCAAATCCTGGATGGTGACATCGAAGAGCGAGAAAGAGATAGCTTGCTGAAAAAAGCACTTTCCAACCTGAATGAAGAAATGAGACTTTTAATCGTGCTGAAACATCTACAGCAAATGAAGTACGATGAAATCTCGGAAATCACCGGCTTAGAAACCGGAACAGTGAAAAGTAAGCTATTTCGAGCTCGAATACAGCTCAAAGAGGAGTTAACAAAAGTGGGGTATGAATTATGAAACGAGCAGAGCTAGAACAAAGAATTACAGATGCTTTAGACGGACAGTTATCAGCCCGTCAAGTCAGCGAACTTGAGGCTGAGTTAAACAATTATCCGGATTTAAAGTCCGAATACGACGAACTGAAAACCGATGAAATTTTCGATCACTTAAATACGGCTTTTCCCGAAACCCGCCCCGACCCGGATAAACTAATGTACTTACGGGCTCATATTGAAAATCCGTTCTATCACACTGCCTACGAGCTATTTAAGAGATATTTTCTGGCAGCGACGATCATTATTACCATGTTTGCTACGGGCATGCAATTATTAACCGAGCGGGAAACAGGGCTTGCCGACGACTCTATTTACGAGTGGATCTATGACAACAACCTTGATGCACTTGAAGAGGAGTCAGAGGTCTGGATGATAAGTGATCTCGAGGACTGATTATGAGTAATACAAAAATACTGGCTGTTATAGCTTTTGTCATTACGTTTTTGCTGGGAGGGGTGTCTGGGTATATGATGGCTCCTGTGGAGTCTGCTGAAGAAACAGAGCAGAAGGATTCCAGTGATTCTGAAGAAGAAAAAGAGAAGCTTACATACGAAGAGTTTCAAGCTAAAATGATAGAGGATTTGAATCTGTCAGAAGACCAGCAGGACCCCATATTTGATAAAATCAGAGAAAACAGGAAGGCTAACAGGGAAGTGGTGAATAAGCATCGCGAAAACATGCGTGATGAACTCGCTGAAAACTACGAGCTCTTTCTTGATGATTTGTCTGAAATACTTGATTCACAACAATTTGAATCTTTTGAGGAGTATTACGGCAGAGATGCTCTCAGAAAGAGACGTCGTGAATAAGACTCTTCTTTTTTTCGGAAGGGCATTACCGGAAGTTTAATATTTCTTTTTCTTCAAAGTATTTGCATGCAGTATATTCAGGTGGTTTAATAAGAATATGAGCTAACTACCGAATATTGCAATGTACGAATTTGAGGAACGGCTTTGGCGCGAAGGCATAAAAACAATTATGGGGCTGGATGAAGTCGGCCGGGGATGTCTTGCGGGACCGGTCGTTGCAGCCGGCGTGATCCTAAAGCCTGAAACCAAGGTGGAAGGCATTAATGATAGCAAACAACTATCCGGCGACGAGAGAAGTGAGATTGCTGAAGAGATCAAACAAAAAGCCCAATACTGGACTATCCAAAGCTGTGACGTCGCGGAAATCGATAAATTGAATATCTACTGGGCAAGCATTGCAGCGATGGAGAAGTGTATCCACAGTAAATCAGAATTACCTGAATTTCTGTTAGTGGATGGAAAACAGTACCCTCAAGTACTGCTACCCGGTGAGTGTCTGATTAAAGGGGATTCACGATCTGCAAGTATAGCAGCGGCTTCCATTTTGGCAAAAGTGTATCGTGATGAACTGATGCATCAACTTCACCAGGAAATGCCTTTCTTTGGTTGGGACAGCAATGTAGGTTACCCTACACAAAAGCACTATAAGGGTCTTCAGGAATATGGTATCACCGCACATCATCGGCGATCATTTAAGCTAAAAACAGAAAAAGTATTTGCAGTCTAAAAAGTTGTGAATGTCCTCTGATAAAGCCTCAAATTCAGGCAAATACCAATCATTATAGAGTTTGCAAGAAATGAGGAGCCTCCATAACTGACAAATGGCAGAGGCAAGCCGATTACAGGAAACAGACCGGTCGCACTTCCAATATTGATGAGCAGGTGCATAAAAAATATTCCGGTAACACCGACCATCACAAGCTGAGCAAACGGATGCTTGTGGTCACCGGCATTATTTAATAGGCGCAGCAGTAAAACCCCGAAGATGAACAGCACAAGACCGGCTCCGATAAAACCGAATTCTTCTGCAATTACCGGGAATATAAAGTCGGTCCATTGCTCCGGTAAAAATCGTAATTGGGTTTGGGTCCCTTCCATAAACCCTTTACCAAAAACTCCGCCTGATCCAATTGCGGTTTTAGCTTGCATGACATTCCAACCGGCTCCCTCCGGATCCATGGATGGGTTAATAAAGGCTTCTATTCGTGCTTGCTGATAGGGCTGCAAGATTTGATAAAGTGCAACCTGAACCCCAATCACTATCAACAAGCCGACAATGAAGGTTGCCATAGTTAAAGAGGGACGCCGTTGAATCAGAAAAACACCAACGGTTAATATGATTGCGACGATCAACCCCCACTGCCAGTTTAAGACGGCAAAATAGCCAATGATCGCCGGAGAAACGATAAACAGGGAAATTCCATAAGGCAGGCCTGACCAAAAAAGCATGACAGGAATAAGTGAAAGCATGACCAGCGCGGTTCCGGTGTCATTTTGGAGCAACACGATAACAGCCGGAATAACCATTAAAATGACGGAGGTGAGGGCCGGTCCGAGTTTTTCTGCAGAAATATCACGGCGGCTGGTGAGGTATTGCGCGACTGCGAGTATAGTAGCAAGTTTCATAAACTCTGAAACTTGAATACGCAACCCGCCTATTACCAACCAACGGGTAGCTCCGCCTGCTTCTGTTCCCAAAAATATGGTAATGATACCCAGGAAAAGACAGACGCCGTAAAAAATGAAGGCTACCTGTTGAAACGAACGTGGCGCAGTAAACTGCAGCAGGATAATGGCAATGGCCGATATAAAAATCCAGGTCAGCTGATTTGAAAAATTCCGCTGAATGTAGGAAGGCAAAAACTCGGATACCGGTCCCTGAGTCGCACTATAGATAGCTATGAGCCCGATTACCGCTAATGCTCCCCAACAGAATAGAAGAAGCCAGTCAAAATGTTTATGCCATTCCTTCAAGGTATGTGTTCCTCAATTACTTCTTCCTCTTCTTCTTCCGGCTCATCGGTTGGCTCAAAATTCAAAACATGATCTTTGATCCAGTGCGTAGTTTCACCGTTGAAATAGTATTCCAGTAAAAGTGCCGCTACAGGAGCTGCGGAAACTGAGCCGAACCCGGAATTTTCAAGCAGTACGGCTATAACTATCTCAGGATCTTCAACCGGTGCATAGGTGATAAACCAACCGTGATTTCTACCATGCGGGTTTTGGGATGTCCCGGTTTTACCGGCAGCATCAAAACCATCCATAAACTCCAGATAGTAGCGGCCTGAACCCTCCGTTGTAGCTCCGATTAGTCCTTCACGAATTCCATCAAAGTGTCTATCGTTTAGCCAGTCTACCGATTTGAAGCTCGGTTCGATTTCGGTATAGGTGTTATCCGGAAAGACCAGGCGATCAACAAGTCGAGGCTTGGGCATGGAGCCTTCGGTCGCAAGTAGTGATGTAAACGAAGCTAATTGCAACGGAGATACTGAAAAGCTTCCCTGACCAATTCCAAGGTTAATTAAGTCTCCCGGACCCCACATGTTCGCACCGAAAACTCGATCGTAGTAGCTACTATCCGGCAGAATTCCAGTAGTTTCGTATGGGAGGTCAATTTCGGTTCGTTTTCCAAAGCCGAGATCCGATGAGAGCCTGTACCATGTATTCAGGTCATACTCGGTGATGATATCATTCATCAATTTAAAAAAGTACGTATTGCAGGAATTGGTAAGAGCATCGGCCAGATTTTGATGCCCGTGGGAATCTAGACAGTGATATCTTCGACCTCTTGTGAATCCACCATCGCAATAGACCGTATCGTCCGGATCAATAAGTTCAAGCTCCTGACCGACAATGCCCATCATGGGTTTTACTGTGGACCCTGGTGGCTGCTGCGTTGAAATCGCCCGATTAAACATCGGACGTGTGGAGTCTACATTAACCGAGTGCCAATAATCGCGGTCAATTTTACCGGCCAGCTTATCTATTTCAAACTGAGGAGCACTGACGAGGCTGAGTATCGACCCATCATTGGGATCCATAGCTACTAGTCCACCGATTTTATCAGCCATGAGCTCTTCGGCAAGAGCCTGAAGGTCCCGGTCAATGGTAGTATAAATATCGGCACCTTTGGTTGGACTGATGTCATGTTCGCCTTCATCATACATCCCAACAGTTTGGCCAAGCGCATTAACACGCTGATAGATGGTTCCGGTTTCGCCTCTTAAATACTCTTCGTAAACGCTTTCCAGTCCAATTCTACCGGCTCGGTCTCCCATCCGGTATCTGTTGGATCTTCGATATTCCTGCTCGGTGACTTCTCGTAAATATCCAAGTAAATGAGATGCTCGGACGTCTGAAGGGTAACTACGCTTGGAATCAACTTGGTGCCCGATACCAGGAAGCCGCCAAAGGTTTTCCTGAATGGCTGAGAATATTTCGAAATCCACCTCTGTAAACATTCGTGAGGGGCGGTGCCAGGAGTATGATTGAGCGAGGTTTAATTGATTAACAATTTCTGCTTCGGTTCTGCCGGTCAATTCCGCCAATAAGGGGATATTATCCTGATTGAAATTTGCAGGGGTGATGGTGATCGTATAGGTGGGCTCGTTATTTACGATTAGTTGCCCGTGTCGATCAAATATTAAACCTCTGGCAGGAGATACTGATTCCTGAAGAATCGTGTTTTGCTGACTGAGAGGGCCGTACTTGTCATAATCGATAATTTGCAACTGGATCAGCCTGCCCACCATGATGAGCAAAACAACGACTACAACACCTTGTAGAACCTTGATCGAAGTTTGTACTCTGTTGTTCAAAGACAAATCCTAATTCGCAATTAATGGGTTTTAAACAAGTAGAAAAAGGTACCAATTAGAGCCGTAAGCAAGGTGTTACCGATCCAAATGACCCAAAACATTTGCCCGACTCTAAAAATCTCGGCAAATTGAGCCACACCTGTAAAAATAAGGTTGTGGAACAATCCCGCCAATAAAATGATCACAAATACCTGAGAGTATAGCATTTTGGTCTCGGATACTTTAGGTATAAAGTTATAACCGAGAAAGGCGACTAATGTTTTAGATAACATGTGAAGTCCCCAGAAATCCAAAAAGAAATCCATAGC
>SLQI01000278.1 GCA_007131535.1 Balneolales bacterium
TCCCGAATAACGTACCACCCCAGGTCGGGCCGATAGCTCGCCCCAACCCGGAAAGGCCCTGCGAGGTTCCCATCATGGCACCGACTCTTTCAGGATCGGCTTCTTTGGAGATCAGACTGTTGATCGTCGGCAGATTAAGGCTGTGGCCGAGTGCCATCAACCCGAGAAAAACGGTAAGCATACTGATGGAGCCGGATAGCGCAATCGCACCCATGCCGAGCGTCATCAGCACATTACCGGTGAGAAACAGTTTATCCTCACGAAACCACCGGCTCAGCGGGCGGATCAGCCCGCCTTGCACCACCACGGCAATCAGGCCGATATAGAAAAACTGGATGCCCACCTGTTCGGCACTCATATCCAGCACGTTCTCACTGAACAGCGGAAACGCACTGTAGAGGCTGGCCTGACCAAAGGAGAGTAAAAAAACCGACAACAGCAAAAGTAAAAATACATTGTTGCCGTTTTGCCGGCTGTATGCTATCGCCTGCTGCCAGAAAGTGGCACTGAACACACTGGCGCGGGGTACTCTTGCCTTGTTTTTTTGTTTCTCGGTATCAACGGTTTCCGGGAGTTTGAAAAGCACCAGCAAAAAACTGCAAAACGAAAGTATGGCCGCAAAAAAGCCGGGTAGCCCGTACCGGTACTGCTCCATAAATGCCGCCAGGTTTTCAAATCCCAGCCCGGCAAAGAAATTCCGGAATTCGGGATGTATGATACCGGAGGCCATGGCCGGACCGAGTACAAAACCGATCCCGAAAGCGGCTCCGATCATCCCCATGCCTTTGGCCCGGTCCTTCGGAGAAGTAACATCCGCAATGTAGGCCTGTGCCGTAGAGATATTACCGCCCATTATGCCGGCGATAATGCGGGAGATGAACAGCACCGTCAGCGAACCGGCCAGTCCGAAAATGATGTAGGCGACCACCGCGCCTGCTGTACTCATCAGCATAATCGGGCGGCGGCCGATTTTATCAGAGAAGCTGCCCCAGATCGGTGAGAAAATGAGCTGAGCGATCGAATATACGCTGTACAACAGGCCGATCGCTACCGGAGAGGCATTGAACTCTCCGGCATAGAACGGCAGTAACGGCAAAACGATTCCGAAGCCGATCAGGTCGACCAGTACGACCAGGAAAACGGTTATCAGGGAGCCTTTCTTCAAACGATCAGTTCTTCGCCGCCTCCAGTACTCTCGGCACTGCGTTTTCGGCTGCGGTAATGGTTCGTTCGATCATATCCTGATCCATCGCATTGGAAACAAACAGCGATTCGAACGGGGATGGCGGCAGATATACTCCTTCTTTCAGCATCTCATGGAAAAATGTGCGGAAAAACTCCACATCGGTTTTCTGAGCGGAGGCCGCATCGGTAACCGGACCTTCACAGAAAAATATGCCCAGCATGGATCCGACGCGATTCATCGTGTAGGTGACCCCGTACTTTTCAAACACATTCCGCAGCCCGTCTTCCAGCTGCTTGGATTTTTGCTCCAGTTCCTCATAGATTGCCGGCTTATCATACAACTCGGAAAGCAATGCAATTCCGGCTGCCATTGCCACCGGATTTCCCGAAAGGGTTCCGGATTGATATACCGGCCCAACCGGCGAAACCACATCCATAATCTCAGCTTTTCCACCGAACGCTCCTACCGGCATACCGGCCCCGATGATCTTGCCGTAGGTGACCAGATCGGCAACGACATTATACACCTGCTGAGCTCCGCCCGGAGCGATACGGAACCCGCACATCACTTCATCAAAAATGAGTACTGTTCCGTGCTCATCGCACAGCTCGCGCAAACGCTCAAGATATCCATTGTTCGGGGGGATGCAGCCTGAGTTTCCGGCTACCGGCTCAAGAATCACTGCCGCCACTTCATCTTTGTTTTCTTTAAGAAGTTTTTCAACGGCATCAGCGTCGTTGTAGGGGGCGGTCAGCGTGTCTTTGGCCGTGCCCTTGGTTACACCGGGGCTGTCCGGCTCTCCGAGTGTCATCGCTCCGCTCCCCGCTTTGATCAGGAACGAATCACCATGCCCGTGAAAGTTTCCTTCCATTTTGATGATCTTATCCCGGCCGGTATATCCTCGTGCCACGCGGATGGCACTCATCGTCGCTTCCGTACCGGAGTTGACCATCCGGATCTTTTCAATGGTAGGCACCATTTGGGTGACCAACTCGGCCATACGGGTTTCGAGCTCGGTTGGCGCCCCGAATGAAGTGGATTTTTCGGCCTGCTCCCTGACCGCTTTTAGTACCGGTTCGTACGCATGACCCAGAATCATGGGTCCCCAGGAGGACACATAGTCGATATACTGATTTCCATCCACATCGTAAAGCCAGGAGCCTTTGGCCTTTTCAAAAAAGATGGGGGTACCCCCGACTGATTTAAAAGCCCGGGCAGGCGAGTTTACTCCACCAGGAATGAATTTTTTCGCACGTTCAAATAGTTCTTCGGTTTTCTCAAACATTGCGGGGAAATGGTTTAATATTTATATAACCCGAAGGCACGCCTTCGGCAAAGCAACAAAGTGACCACTAAAAATATAGGACTACAGCTTCGATGTCTAACTAAAAATCGCTTTGTCACTCTGTCACCCAGCTACTTTCTACCTTACTGACTTCGGCTCTTCAACGCGGCAATACGCTGATCAATCGGCGGATGGCTCATAAACAAGGATTGAATACCACTGCGTTTACCGGAATTGATACCGAACGCCTGCAGGTTTTCCGGCATTTGATCCGGCATACCGGATTCGGCTTTCAGACGCTGCAACGCACTGATCATACCGGCCTGACTACCAAGTGAAGCGCCCCAGGCATCTGCCCGGAACTCACGTCGCCGCGAGAACCACATGACAATCATGGAGGCAAGGATTCCCAGAACAATCTGCATGACGATGGTTACCACAAAATAGCCGATGCCGGGACCATCACTCCTGAATACGATCCGATCGACAGCAAAAGCGACAATTCGGGCTATAAATAACACAAAGGTATTCAGCACGCCTTGTATCAGCGATAGCGTAATCATATCTCCGTTGGCAACGTGCCCGATCTCATGGGCCATAACCGCTTTGACCTCTTCTTTCGGAAAGCGCTGCAGCATCCCTGCACTGACGGCAACCAGAGCATTATTGCGATTCCATCCGGTGGCAAACGCATTGGCCTGCTCGGCCGGAAAAATAGCTACTTCCGGCATCCCGATGCCGGCTTCGTCAGCCAGTTCGCGCACGGTATCCATCAACCACTTTTCATTTTGGTTTTTGGGCTGATCAATCACCTTGGCCCGGGTGGTCATTTTGGCCACCCACTTTGAAATCAGCAGGGATATACCTGCACCCCCCATACCGAGGATAAAACAAAACATCAGCAGAGCTTGTAAGTCGAGCCCTGTTCCGGTTTCATTCAGATAATTTCCAACCCCGAGAATAGAAGCCACAACGAACAACAGCACCATTATGGCAATGTTGGTCAGAAGTAATAATAAGATGCGCATAATATTTTAAACCTTATGGTTATGGTATATTTGATTTTTTTTGTAATTACAAATCAGCAACGTGCAAACGGGCGCTTCCGCATATAAAAAGTGATGTAATAAAGTGACAAAGTAACAGAGTGACAGAGTAACAAAGTGGAGTAGCATTTCTGAACTTTGTCACTTTGTTACTTTGTCACTCTGTTACTTCTCTTCACCCCATCAACTCCACGGCTTCGGGCGCAAAATAACTGGCGATGAGATCGGCGCCGGCGCGTTTACAGGCCAGCAGGCTTTCCATCATCACGGCCTGACCGTCGAGCCAGCCCTCTTTATCGGCAGCTTTTACCATGGCGTACTCGCCGCTGACATTGTAGACCGAAACCGGGACCTGCACCGATTCTTTAACGGCCCGTACCACATCCAGATACGGTAGTCCTGGTTTGACCATCACTATGTCGGCGCCCTCGTCTTCATCCAGCTGCGCTTCACGTACGGCCTCGCGGACATTACCCGGATCCATCTGGTAGGTTTTCTTATCTCCGAAGCCCGGTGCCGAATCCAAGGCATCCCGGAAAGGCCCGTAAAACACCGAGGCATACTTTGCACTGTAAGCCATGATGCCGGTATCCGGGTAGCCGGCTTCTTCCAGTGCCTGACGGATTTTCAGGATACGGCCGTCCATCATATCGGATGGGGCCACCATATCGGCTCCTGCTTTAGCGTGAACGACCGACATTTTAGCTAATACCTCAACAGTAGGGTCATTTACAATTTTGCCGCCTTCCACGATACCGTCATGCCCGTAGCTGGAAAACGGGTCGAGGGCTACGTCGGTCATTACATACAACTCCGGAATGGCTTCTTTGAGCTTTTTGACCGTCTGTGGCAGCAGCCCGTTCGGGTTTACCGCCTCGGTGCCTTTGTTGTCCTTTTTGTTCTCCGGTACCATACCAAACAGCAGAACCGAGCGGATGCCCTTTTCAAATAAACTCCGGGCTTCCTTGATCAGCAAATCCGGCGAGTACCGGAAATAACCGGGCATGGAAGGGATTAACTGTTTGGCCGCCCGGCCTTCCATAACAAACATCGGTGCGATCAGGTCCGCCGGCTGCAACTGATGCTCCCGCACCATATCCCTCACCGGCTGCGACGCCCTTGTTCTCCTGCCACGAATTAATGGATACATAATGATTTTGTTTTTTGTTCCGGGGAACCACAGAGTTCACAGGGGGCACAGAGTTATGTAATGGTAGAATGTCCCCCCCATTCATTTTATCAACCAAATATACCCTGTGTACCTCTGTGCACTCTGTGGTTTAATTTTATTCGTCCACCCATTCACGCGGGTTTTTGAGGATTTCGACCAGTTCATGCTCCGGCGTACCGGGTTCGGGGTGGGCGTTGTAATCCCACCGTACAACGGGTGGCATGCTCATTAGTATGGATTCGATTCGTCCGCCGGTTTTCAGCCCGAAGAGCGTACCACGGTCGTGAATCAGATTAAATTCCACATACCGGCCTCGCCGCTGTTCCTGAAAATAGCGTTGATATTCATTGTACGGCTCAAACTTCCGGCGCTCCACAATAGGCGTATAAGCAGGTAAAAATGCCTCACCACAAGAGGTTACAAATTGGTACCAGTCCTCAAGGTCACGTTTTTTATCAGCCCGGCGGTAGTCGAAGAAAATCCCCCCGACCCCACGAGCCTCCCGGCGATGTGCATTGTAAAAATATTCATCGCACTGCTTTTTAAAATCCGGATACAGCTCCCGTCCATGGGGATCGCAGGCTTCTTTATGGACCTGGTGAAAATGACGGGCATCATCCTCCCACAGATAATAGGGAGTCAAATCCGCACCTCCGCCAAACCAGGCATCCTTGCGGGGGCCGCCCTCTTTTTCATACAGCTCAAAATACCGGTAGTTGGTATGAACCGTCGGAATCATCGGACTCATCGGGTGGATGACCAGCGACAAACCACCGGCAAAAAACCACCCGTGATTTACATCGAATCTTTGCTTGATGGGTTCCGGAAGCACCCCGTGTACCACCGAGATATTAACGCCGGCTTTTTCAAAAACCCCGCCTTTTTCCATTACCCGGCTGCGTCCACCTCCGCCTTCATCACGTGTCCACTGATCTTCGTGAAATGACTTTTGGCCGTCAATTTCTTCAAGTTTGTTGCAGATGCGATCCTGCAAATCATGAATCCAATCCGTAAACCTTTCTTTCAGGGGTGTATCTTCCATATTATTTTTTGGGGTGATCGTGTTGATTAATGCTACAAAATACGATGCAGGCTGATGAATTGGAACTGTTCACTCTTGCCAATATCTACCCTCTGAAAACTTACCGAACTATATGGTTACTACGACAGCAAATGACCTGTTAAAAACTCGAAATTTAAGCCCGTTTAACAGAAGTTAACCACCCCACACGTTGTAAATTGAGACTTCCTATAGTATCTTATTGGTATAAATTAAATCTTTTAAAGTACTGATATGGGCATTTCAATTTCAAAAGACATCGAACCCCTTTCCGAATTCCGTAACAGGTCGGCGGATTTTGTAAAGCGTCTCAAAAAA
>SLQI01000149.1 GCA_007131535.1 Balneolales bacterium
ATAGCTATAGTTTACCACCATTAACGAATGTGAGGGCCGAAGGGATCGGCATTACCCATAGCCGTCCATTACTGCGCACCGACAGGTCGGTGGAGGATGAAACCGTTGAAGTATTTTACGGTGGCGGATTTTACTCCAGATTTGAGGATCCGGAGGATCTTGAGATTGATTTACAAGGAGACGACTATGTGAAATGGGCAGCAATCCTCGAAGGTGGTGACACCGATGCCGAAGTAACGTTGTTGGATGAAGGCACGGAGTGGTTTGATGGCGTGTACGACGAAATTGTACTTGTAGGTGCCAATACCCGTGAACAAGGTTTAGATGAAGAAAACCCGGGCAGCCGTACGTATGAATACAGTTACGAATATGGTGTTGTAAGTCAAATTGCCGGAGAAGATGACCTTCCTCAGGAATATGAGTTGGGACGGGCCTATCCCAACCCGTTTAATCCGACAACCGGGATTCATTATGAATTGCCGGAAGAAGCCGAAGTTCAGCTAACCGTTTACGATATCACCGGACGTGAAATCGCGACACTGGTAAATGAAACTCAACCGGCCGGAAAGTATCAGATCACATTTGAGGCAGACAACCTGGCCACCGGAACCTATATTTACCGGATCACCGCAAACGACTGGAGCGATTCCGGCAAGATGATGCTGGTGAAATAATCTCAACTCCGCGGGCTGTCGGACGTAGTCCGGCTGTCCGCACACACCCAACACCAACTCACCAACTCAGCTTTAGCCAACGGCACAAAACTTCGGCCAAGCCGACAACCGGGCTGCGCCCGGAAGCCGGCGAGTGCGCCGCGGGCTGTCGGACGTAGTCCGGCTGTCCGCACGCATCCAACACCCACTCACCAACTCAGCTTTGGCCAACAACATAAAACTTCGGCCAGGCCGACAACCGGGCTGCGCCCGGAAGCCGGCGAGTGCGCTGCGGGCTGTCGGACGCAGTCCGGCTGTCCGCACACACCCAACACCCACTCACCAACTCAGCTTTAGCCAACGACACAAAACTTCGGCCAAGCCGACAACCGGGCTGCGCCCGGAAGCCGGCGAGTGTTCTCTAAAAACTAATACACTGCCGCAAGTCGTTACCCCGTTGCTTTTTTAAATGCGCAATCACACTGAAACAAATACTTCTTAGCGAATGTCTGTCATATATCTTGACAATGCCGCCACGACACAAATGGATGAACGGGTCCTGGAGGAAATACTGCCCTTTTTCCGGGACCAATACGGCAACGCATCTTCCATCCATACTTTGGGACGGGAAGCAAATGTGGCTGTGGAACAGGCACGGGAAAAGATTGCGCATTATATGGGCGTGCAACCGGCTCAGGTGATTTTCACCAGCGGGGCAACCGAAAGCAACAATGCGGTTATCAAAGGTGTATTAAAGGCGAGCGGGAAACGGCATGTCGTCAGCTCGCCGCTGGAACACGACGCGGTACGCCAGCCCCTTGAAAAACTATCGGAGGAGGGCGTTTCCACTTCCTGGTTTTCGGTGGATAGCCAGGGGCAGATTCAAACCGAAGAGCTGGAAAGCCTGATTCGCGATGAGACTGCTCTGGTATCGGTCATGTACGTCAATAACGAAACCGGGGTAATCAACCCGGTTCCCGAAATAGCTTCGGTTTGCCGCAGCCGTGGAATTCCGCTTCATTCAGACACCGTACAGGCGTTCGGTAAACTGCCGGTCCGGTTTGACGATCTCGGCGCGGACTTCCTGACGCTGAGCGGACACAAGATTCACGGGCCGAAAGGAATCGGGGCCCTGATCCTCAACCCCGACGTTCCCTGGACACCCTGGATGGAGGGGGGCTCTCAGGAACGCAACCGGCGCGGCGGCACACTCAACGTCCCCGGAATTGTGGGGCTGGGGAAAGCCGTAGAGCTGGCTTACCAAGAGCAAGAGGCGCGCTATAGCTATTTGGATCATCTCAAGGGGCGCCTTGCGGCCGGATTGAAAGACGCCTTTGGAGATCTCGTACAAATCAACAGTGAGCGGGCGGAGACCTCGCCTCATATACTCAATGTTTCCTTCCCCGTTTCCGACGGGCCACAGCTGGACGGAGAGATGCTGCTGCTCAACCTTGATACCGAAGACATCTGCGTATCCAACGGATCGGCATGCACTTCCGGAGCTATTGAAGCTTCCCACGTACTGCTTGCCACCGGAATGGACGAAGCCGTAGCAAAATCCAGCCTGAGATTCAGTCTGAGTCACCTGAACTCTACAGAGGAAATGGATGTGGTGGTTGAGCGCCTCAAAGCTATTATTGACCGGATGATGGAAGCGGTATAAACATTAGCATTTTAGAAGCTTCTCTCTTTTAGTAATTAGGTTGATACTTGAATTTAATCAATCGGGTGTTGGGATTTTACATGAAATAACATAGATTAATTACTAAATCATTCGTGTATAAACTTTAAAGATTCAGCTATGTTATATCTTGCGTACCGAGAGGGCTTTAGGTATACGGCCGTTTTTGGATTAGTGTTTACATTAGGATGTTCAGATGAGGAACAGAGATACGACTCCTTAGATGGTTCTTCGGATCTAAGTCTTAACCACCAATTTACAATAACCGATTCGGATGATACCATGTTGAGCCATATTGCAACAGTACATGTGACTTCCGATGGACATATTCTTTTACCCGATTATCAACAGGGGCATATTCATGAGTTTGATCAACAGGGAAATTTGTTGAACACATTCATCGAAAGTGGCAGCGGACCGGGAGAAATTGATGATTTTGGAGGAGTGATACTTACACCGGATGATGAACTCGGTATTTATGATTTCGGAAACCGGCGAATATCATACTACGAGCGCACCGGCTCGGATTGGGAATTTCAGTATTCGACGGTAGTGGAAGAAAATCTTCGGTGGTTTTATCCGGCAGGAGATTCTTGGATAATCAACAAAATGTCTGGAAGGATGGATCCGGAAAAGGATTCAATACAGGTCGATCGCCTGAGTATAGACGGGGACTTGGTGGAAGAGGGCGCACTCGAATTTAAAGCCGACCAGGGTATATTCATTGAAGATGAAAACGGAATGGTATTTCTGTCTATGTCGCCGCCTTTTCTGGCGGTGAGTCACATCGAGTTTGCGGATGACTATTTTGTTTATGCCTACACCGACGATCTGAGCTTCACTTTTTATGATCTGGGATCCCTGGAACCCACAGACTCTTTTTCAGTGAATTTACCACCGGTACCGCTATCTGAGGAAACCCGGCAGGAGTATTTACATGAACAAGCCGATCTGGCAATGCCGTCCGGTGTAGATGCCGAATCCCAGATTTCAGACCAGCTTCCTGATGAGAAAACCGTAATGAAATATTTTACATACGACCTGAAGCAGGAAAAGATATGGGCACAGGTCTATTACAAAGATGAAACGCCTTGGTTGGTTCTTGATCGGTCGGGATCGCTGCTGTATAAAACCCATCTGGATTACGACGATTATGACCTGCGCATGGTTCATGATGGCCGCATTTATGTAGGGGATGAAGACGATCGCGGTCTGCCCATGCTTAAGGTTTATGAATATGAGCAGTGAGCACATGCAAGAACATTCTAACACAAAACCATCAAGTAGGAATTATTATGATTTCAGAAATCTCACCATTTGTAAAATTCTATGGATTTCTTCTGTTAGCCGGCTTGATAGCCGCATGCGGAACCGATGAGCATGACAACGAATATGATTCCATAGAAGCTCCGGAAGTAGAGCTCACCCACGTTTTTGATATCACCGATTCCGACGAAACCATGATGAGCAATATCGTTGATGTTCAAATAGCATCCGACGAGTTGATATTACTAACGGATTGGCAACAGTCACAAGTCCATGTATATGACGATAATGGCCAATACCTGAATTCATTTTTAGGAAGCGGCGGCGGACCCGGCGAAGTGGAGTCTATGGGCCAAACTTTACTTACACCCGATGATCAATTCTTTGTACTCGATTTTTCAACCCGCAGTATTTCACAATTTACCCGGAGTAGTAATGAATGGAACTTTGAGACAAGGGTCGCCTTACGGGACTTTTTCCCTTCTTGGTATTATCCGATTGATGAAGACTCCTGGCTGATTCATGAGGCCGGCACTCCCTGGACGGTTGACGAAGAGGATTCGTTATTTGTAAAACAAATTGATCACGACGGAGATGAACTGGCAGAACTCGTCGGCTTTCCAATAGGCGAGCTAATTACGATTGATGGCGGCGGCGGCCCCGTGTCTGCGATGTCACCAGCTTATCATCCCCGCAATATTTTTGAATTCGGAGATGGCTATTTAATTCATAATTATTCGGAGCATCTGGCTTTCACCTTCTACGAAATTCCTTCTATGGAAGTGACCGGCTCCTTCCATTTGGAACGTCCTGCCTACCCGCTATCCAGTGAAACCAAGGAAGAATACGCCGGCCGCTTTACCGACTCCCAGCTTCCGGTTGATAATATCGAGCAAATGATCTACGATCAGATGAGGGATGAAAAAGCCGTTGTTCGCAACTTCACCTATGACTCGACAGGATACATCTGGGCGCAACTGCACGGCGAAGACGGTAAACATCCCTGGATCATCCTGGATAAAGAAGGGAATGTGCTGGCAAACTCCATTCTTGAATTCGATGGGGGTGATCTCAGGACCGTACATGCAGGTCGGGTATACATCAGGTCCGAAGATGATAGCGGGTTGCCTATGGTTGAGGTGTATGAATACGAGATCTAAAGTAACACGAGGTTACTAAACGTGCCGGGAACAAAATCCCGGCACGTTTTTTTTCAAATCAACTCAAGCCTTAATTCCCAAGAGCACGAGCAATTTCCTTGCTGAAAGCCGGCAGATCATCCGGTATGCGAGAGGTGATCAGATTGCCGTCCACGATTACTTCCGCATCCTCAAAATGTGCCCCGGCTCCGGTAATTTCATCTTGTACGGCCTCAAAACCGGTCAGGGTTCTGTCTGCAATTACCCCGGCGGTTACCAGCACTTGCGGGCCGTGGCAAATGGCCGCGGTCGGTTTACCGGCATCAACAAAGTCGCGCACGAACGAAATCACTTCCTCATGCTCCCTGAGATTTCCGGGGGAATGACCGCCCGGAATCACCAATGCATCAAAGTCTGCCGGTGAGACCTCGCGAACCGAACGCTCAACTCGCGCCGTTAAATCACTGTTGTAGGCCGTGTACGTGCCGGGCTCTACCCCGATGACGGTTACATTGGCACCGTGGTTAATCAGATAAGCCATCGGGTACATGGTTTCACCGTCATGGAATCCTTCAGTGATCAAAAAAGCCACACTTTTACCCGAAAGTGCAGGCGCATCCGCTTCCCTTTCGATTCCGTCTGTTTCCTGGCAGCCGGTAAAAACTATGAATAGTAAAAAGATTAGCAGGGGTACAGATCGGGTATAAATAGTCATTGTAATGCCTCCTCGAAATATTTTTCAATACGTTGTGCTTTAATACTTTTGCGGGTGATGAGCAGCCTTTTCCAATAATACCTTGCCCATCCCCCCTACTTATGAAAACCGGAATTTTAAAACTCCGGTTCCGGATTGGTTCGCTTCCGGTGTTCTGTTTGATTTTTACTTCCCGAACCCAAAGCCACCCAATAATATTAGCTGTTACTTCATCTCTGAAGTCACTGCTGGCAAACAATTCCGGTTTGCTATTGTGTTAGCTTACGCTTTTAGCGAATTTTCATACAAAAGCGAATTAATAGCAACCGGAGGGTTTCTTGGCAATTGATGAAAAGAACTTACGATTAATCTTCGGATTAAAACTAAGCCAGTTTCGGCGGGAAAATGGAATGTCGCTCAAAGAGTTGGCCGGGAAAGCGGGAATGTCGGTCTCCTATCTGAATGAAATCGAAAAAGGGAAAAAGTACCCGAAAGCCGAAAAAGTGATGGCGCTGGCCAATGCGCTCGGCAAAAACTACGATGAGCTGGTATCGCTTAAACTCGGGCAAAAACTGAGTCCGCTTGCCGATCTGCTCAAAACCAGCGTACTCAACGAAAT
>SLQI01000426.1 GCA_007131535.1 Balneolales bacterium
CTCGGAGACTTCGTCGGGCTTAACTTTGCTCATAAAAGGTTATATCTGTTCAAAAAATCCTGGTTTTAACGAATCAGGCAGCTGTACCGTGGAAGAGGGCATCGAGCTTTTGGATTTTGTTCTTGACCGAACCGTCAATTACCGTGTCCCCAACCCGGATCGTCAACCCACCGATGAGTGACTTGTCCTCTACCAGATTGAGTTCAACAGTTTTTCCTGTTTTCTTCTCCAATGCCTTTTTCAGCTCACTAACCTGCTTATCATCCGGTTTGAGCGAAAAACGGACCTCTGCTTTAATAATACCATGGTGCTCATTGTAAATCTCTGCAAATGATTCGGCAACAGCACCTAAAAGCTCTTCACGCCGTTTATGAAGCAGCAGGTCGATCATGTTGACCGTCATCTCGCGCAACGAAGAAGAAAAAATATTATCGAGTACGTCTTTCTTCTTTTGTTTGGAGATAATCTGATTTTTCAGAAATACCTGTAGTTCGCGAGACTGATTGACCATTGAGCTGATCAGCCGGGTATCTTCAAGAACTTTCTCCAGTACCCCTTCTTCCTCAGCTTGCCGGTACAATGCCTGGGCGTAACGTTTTGCTGCCTTTGGAATCAGCATGGTCAATTCTTTGAAATATCCTGGATATACTCGTCGACAAGCTTTTTGTTTTTCTTATCGTCGAGTTCCGATTCAATAATTTTTGATGCAGCTTGTACAGCCAGGTCTGCAACTTCTTTGCGAAGTTCGACCAATGCTTTCTGCTTTTCCTGCTCAATGGTTTCACGAGCCTGCTCGAGCATAGCTTCGGCCTCTTTGCGGCTCTTTTCAATCCGTTCCTGTCGAATAGCTTCTGCTTCTTCAACGGCTTGTTTACGAATTTCCTGAGCCTTTTGCTCCGCCTCTTTCATTGCCTTTTCATTATCGGCGGAGATTTTCTTAGCCTGTTCCATTGCAATTTCTGCCGATTCGAGAGAGTCTTTGATGGAACTCTCTCGCTCTTTGAGTGCATTTAATATCGGCTTCCAGGCAAATTTTGCCAGGATAAACATGAACAATAGAAATGTTATGAGAATCCAGGCAAACAGGCCAAAGTCTACATCAAGCAGACTTTGAGCAATTACTGTAGTCATGTTTTAATCTGTTTTATATCGGAACGTTGTACTTATGCAACGATGACCAAAAGGAATGACAGAACGATACCTGCAAGTGCTGCACCCTCAATAAGAGCGGCGGAAATCAGCATTGAAGTACGGATATCGTTTGATGCTTCAGGCTGTCGGGCCGTACCATCCATAGCACCTTTGGCAAGGTTACCGATTCCAATACCTGCTGCGAGTGCAGATAATCCGGCTCCGAGTGCTGCTCCTAATACTTCCATTTGATTACTCCTTATTTATAGTGTGTTAGTGTTTGATTTCGCAGTTATTCAATAACAATTAACTATGAGCGTGTTCAACGGCATGTTCATCACCGTGATGATGATCATGTTCTTCCGTAGCAAGACCGATAAACAACGCCGAAAGAATTACAAATACGTAAGCCTGAATAAAAGCGATAAATGCTTTCAGGATATAGACAAAAAGCGTCAGACCGATCCAGAATATGGACGACCCGTAAGCTGCTATAGCTCCAAAATGGATATCTATGATAAAAATGGCTGATATCAGGCTAAAGATGAGAATCTTGCCTGATGTCATATTGGCAAAAAGTCGAATGCACAGGGCGAACGGCTTGGTAAATTGACCGACGATTTCAACCGGGATCATCATTATTTTGATAAACACCGGTACGTCAGGGAACCAAAAGATGTGTTTCCAGTGATCTTTGGATGCAAAAATCTGTGTGGCAAAAAAAGTCAAGACGGCCAAAGCTGCTGTTACGGTAACATCGGCTGTGGAGGAAACGCCCCACGGCAGCAAACCGAACAGGTTCATAAAAAGAATAGAGAAGAAGGCCGTTAGAAGATAAGGCATAAACTTCTCATACTTATCTTCCGGAATGTTGGGGCGCGCAACGTTATCGCGGATGAACAAAACCAGTGTTTCAAAAATGTTTTGAAATACACCATTCGGTTCGGTGGTCCGCCCTACTCCGCGTTGATACTTCCGTGCCAGAGGAATAAAAATTATAAAGACAATAAAAACACCGAACCAAAACCAGACAAGATGTTTAGTGATCGAAAAATCAAAAAGGATCTGCGGTTCACCTTCGGCCCGGGTTAATTCATAAGTGGCCGGAACAACAACCCCACCTTCGGTTTCCGGTTCATTTTCCAGATAAGCTACATCAATGAAACCTCTGTCGCTGTTTAAGGCACTGGTGGTAGACCGGAAAAAATGAAACCCGTCTTCGGCATAAAAGAAACGCGGTAGTTCAATATACCCCAGAGGCTGAAAATCGAGATAATTGCTGTCAACGACTTTGGAAAGTAAATCTACCGGGCTTGAGTTGCTTTCAACTCCTTGTTGTTCCTCACTGGCAGAAAGAGACTGATGGCTAAGTGCGATTGTTGTTAGAATCAGAATTATAATTCTGAAATATTGTTTCATTACTCCTTTGTCGCTTGCTTGGGTTTCATTTTTTGGATGACAGATTGTATCTCAATCACAGATTTGTAAATATAGGAAATTAAAACCCCCAATGTAAACCCGATCACATGTAAAATTTCCAGAAAATATAACCCGATCACGGCCCCGAGTATCAAGGTCAGTTTTATCAACATTCCGCCAAAAGTCGCCGCCATAAAACGGTTCATAGACTCATGTTTTTGCCGGGATACTACTCCGTACACAATCATGGCAAGCACGGTCATGAAAATACATCCTATGGCAAATGCATAGAATACATCAACACCCCAAATATTAATGATGATCAACCCTGAAATAATCAGAAAAATAAGATCGGCAAGCAGAACCTTGCCCGTAAATGATTGCATCATGAATCTGAATTTTTATTTCCGGATTTACCGGAAGTCAGTATGAAAGTCCGCCACAAGAGATTGAAAAAACCTGCAAAACCTAATAATACACCGGCTAAAATACCCCAGGGTGTCCAGTTATATCGCTGATCAACGTAGACCCCTGCCAAAATAGGCACCAATAATGTAAGCATTATCTGAATTCCCAAGGTCAGATAAGGTGCAAGCTTGCGAATATCGCCGGCAAATTTACTCATATCACACAACAGCATTTTAAGGGTTATATACCCTGTGTTTTTTGCTACCAGCTATCCGGATAATCTGCACTATGGAGAATTAATTCACCATAACCGATTCTCAGATTAATTCATTACAGTATAGCAAAAAAATCTGCGAAAACGGTATTGTCAATTACTCAGCTATCCGTCGAGTCAGTGGTGTGCTGTCGGATTATCCCTTTGGCGATACTTCCTCTGCCGTTTTAAGATCTTTTTTGGTGCCCGCTTTATTTCCGCTTTCAGGCTTAGAACTCATTTTGCAGGCTCCGTCAAAACTTGCACCTTCTTCTATCAGAATAGTTTTTGTGTTGATATCTCCGGTAACACGAGCGGTTTTACGCAGAATCAACTTGTTAGTAATGGTAATTTCACCATCAACTGTACCGGCAATATCCGCTTCCTTTGCATTGACATCACCTTCGACCTTGCCGGTTTGGGTGACAATGCATTTTCCGCCGGCTTCAATCTGACCTTCAAGTACACCGGATACTCTGACATCATTTTTGGTATTGAGTGAACCCTTCATCCGGGATTCTTCACTGATCATATTAACGGTAGGATGAGCAGCAGAACCATTTGTTGAATTGGTAGCCATAGTTTTCCTGTCGGTTGAGTTATTTTTTGATTTAAACATGTATTCACTAATTAATGTTGTGAAAATAGAGCTCCGGATCGAGCGGAACCCCGTTATTCCATAATTCCAGATGTAAATGAGGTGCGGAAGATTGTAAACCGGTAGAACCAACGCTCGCAACTATCTCACCTTTGCGTACGACGTCCCCGACTTGTTTCATCAAACTCCGGCAGTGTTTATATACGCTTACATATCCTCCGGGGTGCTGTATATGGAGCACATATCCATTGTTCATAGTGCGGTCACTGTTGATTACCACCCCGTCGGCGATACTTGTAACAATGGTTCCTTCTTCGGCAGCAATATCAATTCCGTAATGACTCGATTCCGGCTTATATAATCGTGTAGTAGTGCCCTCAACCGGTAATGTGGTTGGGAATACAGGCTTATTACTTAAAAAAGCACTGCTGATAATCTGATTTGCCTCCAGTGCAAGCACGCCATCATACCGAATATTGGAAAATGTAGCTCTCTCCCCACCCTGATCTTCAGCCATATAAGCAGACGCGTCAATATCACTTACCGCAAATGTGGTATCTTCACCACCTGCTACAGCATTCTGAATTTCTCTCAATTGCCGGTCTCTGGTATCAAGTGAGTCTTGCAGTGCAATAACCTGGCGGGTTATATCCTCAACGGTGCTCCTCATCTCTGTATCCGATGCTCTGAACAACAAGCTTCCAAAAGGAGTCACATAAAGTGCTAAAATTACGATAACCAACAGCATTACGATCCCCGCTGATACGCCATATATCAGTTTGAGCGGCTTGACGACATACGTCTCCGGGTTTTCCGGTCGCTCGTCATCAACCATAATTAATTTGACGTCTTCATTCCGACGCCGCAAGAGTTTTTGAAGAAGCTCTTTCATTGAGGTTTATCGGGGTTCAATACTACCTGATGCCGCGTTATTTTCGTGCAAGCCTCTAATTCGCCACATAAAGCATGATAAGAAGCCTGCTAAAAATATGAAATTTTATAATCCGAATTCACCATAAAATCGCATCTCTTTTGCCCTGTGTTTGCGATGCGGTCGTGAATGTAAGACACCGAACTTAAGCTCCTGAATAATTCGGTGCTTCTTTGGTGATCTGTACGGTATGGGGATGCCCTTCCCGGGCACCTGCTGCAGTTATACGTACAAATTCCGCCGACTTCAGCTCATCAACGGATTTGGCGCCACAATACCCCATGGCAGCCTTCAAACCGCCTGTCATTTGATATACCACTTCACCCAGGGTTCCTTTGTAGGGTACCCTGCCTTCAATGCCCTCCGGCACAAGCTTCCGGATGTCTTCTTCCACATCCTGAAAGTATCGGTCTTTACTGCCTTGGCTCATAGCACCGATACTGCCCATTCCACGGTAAGACTTAAACTTTCGGGATTCATAAATTATCGTTTCTCCCGGACTTTCCTCTACCCCTGCAAACATCGACCCCATCATAACGGCATCAGCACCACCGGCGATGGCTTTGGGAATCTCACCGGTCTGTTTAATTCCGCCGTCCGCAATAATGCCCAATCCGTTAGCAGAGGCATATTCAGCAATTTCCAATATAGCACTTAGCTGAGGTACTCCAACTCCGGTAACCACTCGGGTTGTACATATAGAGCCCGGGCCAACTCCCACTTTTACAACATCTGCTCCGGCTTCCTGTAGTGCTTTTGCGGCATCAGCAGTTGCAATATTTCCGGCAATGATATCAAGGTCGTCATATCGGGATTTAATGGTCTCCACCATCTCCAATACTCCCCGGGAGTGCCCATGCGCCGTATCTACAGTAATGATATCCACCCCTGCTTCTTTGAGAGCAGCTACACGGTCCATGGTATCATCGGCAACTCCTACAGCCGCACCGGTACGCAAGCGCCCGAGCTCATCTTTACAGGCGTTGGGGAAATTCTTTTTCTTTTCGATATCCTTAAAAGTAATCAGGCCAACGAGCTTATCCTTTTCATCAACAATAGGAAGCTTTTCTACTTTATATTCCTGTAAGATTTCCTCGGCTTGTTCAAGAGTCGTACCGATTTTTGCTGTGATCAGGTTTTCATGGGTCATGATAGACCCCAGGTTTCGGTTTTTGCCACGCTCAAATCGTAAATCCCGGTTGGTTACGATTCCCTGCAGTATCCGAGCCTTATCAACTATCGGAATACCACCAATTTTGTGTTTTGCCATTAACTCCCGGGCATCATGCAC
>SLQI01000088.1 GCA_007131535.1 Balneolales bacterium
CCCAGTCTCCGGTGCGTTCGGCACTGCGGATCATGTAGGTTACAAAATCACGGGCGTGCTCTTTTTTATACTGTTCAAACCCCTCTTTGCCGAATTGTTTGACGAAGGAGTCAGGATCCTGTCCATCCGGCAAGGCCATCAACTTGACGCCAAGACCTGCCGATAAGGCGATGTCGATCCCACGGATCATCGCCATTTGCCCGGCTGTATCGGAGTCGTAGATCATCAACAGCTGTTCGCCGTAGCGTTTCAGAATCCGCATTTGATCCGGGGTGATGGAAGTACCGCTGGTGGCAATCGCCGTCAATACGCCGCATTGATGCAACGTAAGCACATCGGTATACCCTTCTACCAGAATAGCTTCACCGGTCTTACGGATTTCATTCTTAGCGATCTGAATTCCATACAAAACCTCGCTTTTATTATAGACCGGCGTCTGCGGAGAGTTAATGTATTTGGGTTGTTTCTCATCTTTTTTCAGAATCCGGCCCCCGAAGGCGATCACTTTTCCGGCAGGATTAAAAATCGGAAACATCACCCTTCCACGGAATGCATCGTACATCGACTTTCCGTCTTTTCCTTCTTTCACCAGGCCCGCTTCGTACAAATATGTCGGGTTGATGCCGGCGTCTTTAGCCGCATTTATAAGAGCATTAAACGAGTCCGGCGCGTATCCCAGTCCGTATTTGCGTATGGTTTTCGGGGTAAATCCCCGCTTCTGCAGATACTCAAGAGCAGGCTTACCTTCGTCGGATTCGGTCAACCGGGAGTAAAACCAATGCCCGGCAAATCGCAATGCATGATAGACCCCTTCTTTGAGTTTGTGCCCCTCATCGGCTTCCAGGTCCTGCTGTTCATCCGGCAAATCCACTTTATAGCGATCGGCCAGGCTGCGCATCGCTTCAACGAACCCGACTCCTTCGGTTTCCATCACAAAGTTAAATACATCACCACCGGCACCGCACCCGAAGCATTTATATATCCGCAGGTTGGGGTTTACGTGAAATGAAGGTGTTTTCTCATTGTGAAACGGACACAGCCCCATGTAACCGCTTCCGGAGCGCTTAAGGGTTACATAATCGGAGACCACATCGACGATGTCGGCGATATCACGCAGCTCTTCTTTTTTATGATCGGGTATCATAGCAGAAAATAGCCATTTGAAGCCTCAATTATGCAAGTAAAACCGACGGATCTTTTCGGAAATTTCAATGGCGGTTCGTAGTCTTCATTTTTCAAGATATCGCTGTATTTCCGAATGGATATCATCAACCTTATTACCGGGTTCAAAAGTTTTGATCACTTCCCGTTCAGGTGCGTCTACAAACAGAATATGGCCGGTATCGGATTCATGACTATCCAGCACTTCTTCTAATCCCATCAACTCGGCAAACTGTTTGGTTCCGGTTCGGGTAAATTCATCCGAAATATCAAACTTACGAAAGTACGTCCGGTTTTGATGCCACTCCTCTTTGAGTTCCTCAAACGTTTCAGAGATCTCATCACACTCTTCACACCAATCGGCATAGACCAAAACAACGACCAGCTCTACCGGCCGTCCCTGTTGATCTTGTTGGGCAGAAATCTCCGGACCCAAACCAAACCACATCAACAGTAATATGATCATCGTTCGCATACGTTCAGAGTTTTTCAGGGTGAAAAAGTTTGTTCTGTTGAAACGATTCGTTTATTCGACTCATTGGTTACGATTACGCAAATAAGATAATTATGAAGAATTCTCAAAAACCCGGCGTATTATTCTGGAGCGGCGGCAAAGATGCCTGGCTCGCTCTTCAGGAAATTCGGGATCACTACCCTGATTTGCATCTATTGGTTACCTACGACGAAACCCGGGGAGTGGTGCCGATTCAGGAGGTCCCGCTTGCCGCAATTGTTAAACAAGCTGATGAACTCGGGCTTCCTTTGATCAGCATCCCGCTGCCTCCCGCCTCGGATAACACCACCTACATACATACAATTACTACTACGCTGAGCCAACATCAATTAAACCAAAGCGACCTGATTTTCGGAGATCTGCATATCAGGGAAATCCGACAATGGAGAGAAGATACCTTTGGAAGGGAAGGCTACAGCTGCCGCTTTCCCATCTGGGAAAAACCCTATGAATTATTATTCGACCGGCTTTTCATCCCGGATATTTCTATTGAGATTTCTTCGGTTGATGAACCCTATCGGGAATACCTTCAACCCGGCATGCCTTTTACCCGCGAACTGATCAGCCAGTTGCCCTCACATATCGACCCGATGGGAGAAAACGGTGAATTTCATACCCTTGTGAGGTTCAATTCAGATGAGTAAATACTTTTGAAAATACAATTTATTAACCCTTGCGCCCCTTGCGTCATTGTGGTTCCTCATTCAAACCAACCACTCACCCCTCCGTCAAAATTCGTATTTCAGCCACCATTCGAACTCATCCGGAAATCGATTCACATGTTCATCAAACCACTCATTGAGTTCACTGTCGTAATAGCCTCCTTTATTGAAGCGATCTTCAAATCCTTTGAACGTAAACCCCATCCGAATGGCAAGGATGTAATACCGGGCAGCGACATTATCGTTGGGGTTGGTCATCAGTAATAATCGAAGCAGATCAAGGGCATCCTGCCAGTTTCGCTGCTCCCACTCGGAAATCGCTTTATGCAGGATCGCCCGGACGATATGCCGGTTCTCTATAACGCCCCACGGTATTTCATCAGGCCAGTTGCCCTGGTCGTCGGTAATCAGATGCAGGGCTCTGGAAAAGGCCTTTTCCACCACTTCCGCCGCTTTATCGGTTTTACCTGTTTCCGTGTATATCTCATCCAGGACGAGATACGGTTCCAGAAAATCGGGATCTTCCGTAATTAAAGCCTGTAGTTGATCAATCAACTCTTCCAGCCCGGAAGGTTTACCCTGTTCCATCAGTTGCTGAAATTTCTCCCGGACCGGTCGCTCGGTATCTTCAAACACTTTGTTGCTCATGCATCTGTAATTTTATTATCGCAAACATGCCGATCATGTAACGGTACATCCGATAAGCAGGTATAGGGTATTACTTGTCTAAAAGTCTACGGTGGTAATTGATTTGTCCGAGATGATAGGCCAGATGAGTTGTCAAATGCATCAGCATAAATTCGGTTGTGTAATGTTCCCCCGTTGAAATGGGGTTGGGGAATACGACCTGCAAGTGCTCTTGTTTTACATGCTTAAGACTCTCAACCACTGTTTTTTGAGTATCTTGAAGGCTCTCAATTAACGCTTCTCTTGGTACCGGATCATTGACAAACTCCGCTTCCCGGTCCCGGATATAGCCGGTCTTCCCGAAGACCGCTCCTATGTTGGCATTTAAATTTCCCATGATATGCCTTGTTAACACTCCGGCTGAATTACGTATGGAGCTCTCAATCTGCCAAATACAATTCTCGTTGTGATAGGCCATCAACTCGATTTTTACTTTATCGAGATCCCGACTGAAAATATGTTGCAGATATTCGGTTTTCACGGGTAGTTCACTTTCTGGAAAGATGACCGGTAAGGAATTATTTTATTTTCCCTAATCGTACCGTTAATCCTAAACCGCCAAATGGCTGGTTGGTATTCACATTCATTAATGCATAGATGCCCAATGCCAACATATCATTTACCGGCCAGGATAATTCCCCTTCCAACGGAAACGCAAGCATGGGATCCATCGCCCCTTCGGATTCGCCACCAAACAGATTCGGATATTGTTCACCTGCAATTATTGCAGCTCCAGTAGATCCGGAAATATAATAGGACCCTATCGTTCCTGCCCTGCCATACATCACAGCGATGTCCCACGTATCATGCATCGGTTGTGTATCAGTTGCGGCTGTACGTACAGAAAAGATATGGCGGTTAAACTCAACCCCGATCCCCATAGCACTGCCGGGTCCCAATGTACTCATTACCGGGGCATAGTAGCCCCATAACCTTACTCCGGATTCGAAATCATTCGCTCCGAACGTGGAATCAACCCGACCCAATAGTACAATGATTGTCGTTAATGCAATTATCTTTAAATACTTCATAGGCGAAACATCTGCTATTTAAAACCGGGTATTGACGATATTGGCAAATGATGATCCAAATGTATAAGAAATAGCAACTAATACTCTGAAGGAATAATCCGTTGCAAGCTCCTGCTGAGCTACGATGATATCTTCCAGGGCCAGGTCACCGGCACGCAGGGTTAATTGATCCTGCACTACGTCATAATCACCCTGCAGATTTAATGACAGCCCCTCGGCAAGCCTAACCGAAATTCGGGCAAATGTAGACAGCCTTCGTAATGTGGTATCGTGGAAATAATGAGAACCCGTTATGCCTGCATTTACATTGCCCCAGGGCTGAGTGTATTGAGCTCTTAACTGCAACCTTTGGTTTGCCAGCTGGTCCTCGGTCTGATCAAAAATCGTTAAATCATAATAGTCATTGTACGTATAGCCGATTCGGTACGTCATAGTTACCGCTCTTCTGGTGGCTTCATCGTAGGGAAATAAGCTGTATTCTACTCCCGGTGCAATTTCCATCTGGTGCTTCAGGTTACGATCATTACGAGTTAAGTAATTGCCGAAGAGTCCCGCCGACCAATGATCCGTCAAGCTCCTGATAGCACGAGTTGTTAAGCCATGTCGATGCCGCCTGCTAATGATTGTATCATCATCTTCCTGATCAATTTCTGTATAATGATAATTAAAATATGGCCTGAAGCGTACTTTCCAGTCATGTGTAATGTGATCGGCGATAAAGCCCCAGCGCGAATCGAAGTTGGATTGACGAGATTCCTGATTTAACTGTAGCCGTCCTACGTAAACTTCGAACACCCAGTTATTCCAGGGGTCGTCGATATCATGGGCATCCTCAAAATCTTCGGCGGGTTCATCATACATTAATTCAAATCTCGATGCCAAAGGAGTCTTCATCATAAATGGCGCTAACCCCATTCGGATGGCCTTATTAAGACTCTCACGTATCTCATCCGCGGTCATATTCCGGCCGGTCTGATGTACATATTCATAATTCATATCAGAAAAGTCCCTCCGGCCCATAAATGTCAACTCATACTCGCGTCCACCACCACCGGTACTTTCTGCTGTGATAAACAGATGAATATCCGCCTGTTCCTGATCTCTTGCAAAATTCACAAAACTTATCTCTTGTCGGATATAATTATAGTCACACATCTGACAATCCACATATAAGGCAGGCCTTGTATTAAAATGATTGGATTCGATACTCTGCGTGCTTAAATCGTTATACGCCACAGACACCATTGGCAGAGCAATCAGTAAACCTGCTACAAGAAATATTACACCACACCAATCCCCAGCTCTTTTGTACCAAAGAGTAGATTGCAATAGTCCCATTTTAATTTAATTAACTTGCCGTCTGCATTTAAAATTCTAAGGGCTAAAATTACTGAAAACCAGTTTAATATTCTAACCGGAAAAAGCCGGAATTCTCTTGATGAGCTACTGTTTATCTCATCTCTTATTATGCCATACCAACTCCTGCCGGGTGATAAACACTTACTATTTGATTAAAGTTATCTGGCGGGTTATCACTTCACGTCCTGCTTCCAGCCTGACTACATACACGCCGCTGCTTAATCTGCTGCCATCAAAAGTAACTTCATGGCTGCCTTGCTCTTTCGTTTGATTATCAAAGATTCGTTTAATCTCGCGGCCAATTGTATCATAGATTGTCATATTAACCTCGGTCTGCTCAGGAAGAGAAAATGCAAATGTCGTAACCGGATTGAACGGATTCGGATAATTGGAAAACGCAATTTTTTCCGAAGTTTGATCCGCTTCAGCAAGCAACGGCGCCTCGGATTCAAGATACTCCAGTGCTGAAGCTACATCGAGCTTGCCGTACCCGAAATTATTATTGGGAACATTCCCTGTATGATAATCCCTGCGGGCACTGTTAGCGAAAACCTGGCGAATATCCCCGGCAGTAAGATCGGGGTCGACCTGCAGCATCATCGCAACGGCTCCGG
>SLQI01000192.1 GCA_007131535.1 Balneolales bacterium
AACGGGGATGAAATTACTTTGCCGAGAAAAGAATTCGAAATCCTTTTTTATCTTGCAGGTAATAAAGGCAAAGTGTTTACCCGCGAGGCTTTATTAAACGAGATTTGGGGCAATGATGTCTACGTGGTTGATCGCACCGTAGACGTCCATATCCGCAAAATCCGGGAAAAAGTGGGCAATCAATACATTGAAACCGTTAAAGGAATAGGGTACCGTTTTAAAGCATGAGTCAACATCCTAAAAGTTCCCCTTTTTATCTGGGGCTGCGATTAGCCCTTTACGCCACCCTGGCTGTCATCGCATTCTCCCTGCTAATTCTGCCGGCTGTTACCTCAACCCGATCTGCTTTTTTTCTAAGCTTATTAACAGGTGCAGCTACTTTCGGAATCATCTACACTCTAAGTCTGATCCTGATCCGAAAACGGCTGTTGACGCTCTCGGCCATTATCGAAAACATGGCCTCCGATAACACCGAAGCAACCGAACATAACGGCTCAAAAAGTGCTGATGAGCTCGATTTTATTCTTCGTGAATCCGGTAAAGCCGACACCAAAATCAAAAAAGAGTTCCGACGCTACAAGAAAATCGAAAACTACCGTAAAGAGTTTATCGGGGATGTATCGCATGAACTTAAAACTCCGACTTTTGCCATCCAGGGATTTATTGAAACCCTGCTGGACGGAGCCCTTGATGATCCGCAAGTGAACCGTAAATTTCTTGAGAAAGCGATGAGTAACGCCAACCGGCTCAACTCACTGACCAATGACCTGATGGAGATTTCCCGCCTTGAAACCGGGGAGATGAAGATCATCAAAGAAACGATCTACCTGAATGAGATGATCAAAGAGGTTATAGAAACACTGCAACACAAGGCAACTCAGGAAGGCATCACCCTTGAGTTTGATGAGAATATCAAAAATGTGCATGTGAAAGCGGATCGCAATCAACTCCGACAGGTACTGCTCAACCTGATCGACAACGGAATCAAATACAACAAACCCGACGGTAAAGTCACCATCACCTTTAATAAAGATGATGCGATCTACGGTAAAATCCTGGTCTCGGTTCAGGACACCGGAATTGGCATTGACCCGCATAACAAAGAGCGCATTACCGAGCGTTTTTATCGGATTGATAAATCCCGATCCCGCGACAAAGGAGGAACCGGGCTCGGGCTTTCGATTGTCAAACACATCATCGAAGCTCATAACGAGCGGCTCTTTATTGACAGTGAACCGGGTAAAGGAAGCAAGTTCACGTTCTCAATGCAACTCAGCCAAAAATAATCTCTATTCTGGCTTTACTTACACCTGGGGTATGAAAGCCAGAATCAATCCGAAAAAATAGCTCTGCTCTAATCATTTTCCTCATCCGGCTCCTCATCATCCGGTAATGACAGCGGTTCAAGCGCATTGGGATCTATGCGCTGCTGGCTTTGATGCAGAAAATTTTCCCGTGCCTGATTGATCATCAGCTGGCTTTCCGCATCTTTAGCGGTACGAAAACCGACCTGAGGGGAGGCTTGGTCATAATTCATAAACTCCCGTACTCCGACCCCGATATAAAATGCCGTTGATGACCATGATCCGCCTCGTATTACCCTCCGGGGTTCATTTCTGTTGTTGTAGGTGGGCGTTACCAGCCGGCCTTGCTGTGAGCGTTTCAACTGCTGAAATGTGGGCGAGTACGAATCTGATACCCACTCCGCCGCATTACCGGCCATATCATACAACCGAAAATTATTTGCCGGAAATTCTCCGACGGGTGATGTGATGATATACCCAACCTCGCTGACATTGCCTTCCGGTGCGAAGTTGGCCATATACTGCCCGGTCAGCGGATTTTGCGGACTGATCCCGTCCCACGGATATATCCGGCCGCTTATCCCGCTTCGCGCAGCATATTCCCATTCCACCTCTTTTGGCAGGCGGCGCCCGGCCCATTCAGCGTATCGTTTAGCTTGCTCCCAGCTAACCCCTATCACCGGATTATCCAGATAATCTTCACCACGAAAATATATATCCCACTCCAGACCCACTTGCTCTGCCCAGCTGATGGAGTCCGGCATCATCTCCTGGCGCTCCTCCTCATCCAGCGATTCCAGAAAGGCATGATACTGCCGGTTCGTGACCTGATGTTGATCTATATGAAAAGCATTAACAGCCACCCGGATGCGCCCGGTAGGTTGTATCACAAGCGGATCTTCATCAGTCAAACCCATGATAAATTCACCGCCCGGGATTAGCACCATTTTTGAAGTAGAGCCGTCAGGCAGCGGGTGATCCTCAACTAAATCCTCCCCTAAATAATACTGGATGCCTGTCTCCGGATCGATATCAACTTTCGAAAGTATTTCCGGCACCTCCTCTGCACTACTTTCAGGTATATCAATAAATCTCAGCAGAAACTGTTCAACATAACTGCATCCTGATACGGTCATAAGAAGCAGTAGAAGTAACCCAGCTCCAACCCGATATATATTGATAAATGTTACCCCGGATGTGTACATCTTTGGCGCATCCTAAAGCTTACCGCTTAAACTCTCCTCCGGACATCCACTGTATTACGTCGTGCCGGTAAAGGTCCCTGTTTTTATTGGAACCTGCTAATATATCAATAATCACAGCCAATATTGAAACCGTTACGGAATTTTTATCCTGCGATCCCTGCCGGCAGCTGATGTTTTTAGCGGATTGACGCGGATGGGACACGGATTTTTTTGTCGCGGATTTGCGTGGATGTGTGCCGGTCATTTGGAAACCGCGGGGACGCGGGATGATGATGGGCCGGTGCGAGGACGCACTCGGCCGGCGTTTAGGTAGCTTGAGCAGATTTTATCTGTCACTACAAATGGAATCAATAAAAAAAGCCGGTGGAGAAATATCCACCGGCCTGGTATTCATATTGTATTATTTAGTCAGGCTCAGGCTTCTTCTGCCCATGCTTCAACGTCGGAATAGACTTCGGCGAATTCGATCCTTCGTCCGTCTTCAGATACGCTGGCTTCGAATTCAACCGGACCGTCAGATTCACGGCTGATCAGCAGGGATGCAAGCTTGTTGACCATGGCTGTTTGAATCAACCGCTTTAACGGGCGGGCACCAAACTGCGGATCGTAACCGCGGTCAGCCAGCCAATCTTTGACCGTATCCGGCACCGTGAGCTTGATTTGTTTCTTAGCCAGCATCTTATGCACCCGCTCAAGCTGAATATCCACAATATTGTAAAGATGGTCTTTACTAAGCGGATGGAACACGATGGTATCATCAATCCGGTTGAGGAACTCCGGGCGGATGGTCTTTTTGAGCTCCGCCAGCAAAGTAGCCTGCAGTTCAGCATAGGTGCCTTCATCAATCTTGCCACCGGTCTGCTCAATCTTCTGCTGGATCAAGTGCGAACCGATGTTACTGGTCATGATGATGATGGTGTTGGTAAAGTTGACCGTCACGCCTTTATTGTCGGTCAGACGACCATCATCGAGCACCTGCAGCAGTATGTTGAACACATCCGGATGCGCTTTTTCGATTTCATCCAGCAGCACTACCGAATACGGACGGCGTCGGACCTGCTCAGTCAGCTGACCGCCTTCATCATAACCGACATATCCCGGAGGCGCCCCGATTAACCTGCTTACGCTGTGGCTTTCCATGTATTCACTCATATCGATGCGAACCATGGCGTTTTCATCATCAAAGAGATAGTCGGCCAGACTTCGGGCCAACTCGGTTTTACCTACACCGGTCGACCCCATAAAGATAAATGAGCCGATCGGGCGCTGCTCATCCTGCAGACCGGCGCGGGATCGGCGCACCGCGTGAGACACCGCTTCGATAGCCTGATCCTGCCCCACAACACGCTTGTGCAGAACTTCCTCCATCGTCATTAGCTTGCTGCGCTCACTCTGGAGCATCTTGCTGACAGGGATACCGGTCCACCGGGAAACGATATCGGCGATATCCTCGTCGGTCACTTCTTCTTTCAGCATGGCCGCTTCACCTTGCTGGAGGTCTGTAAGTTTTTGGTTCGTTTCTTCCAGTTCTTTTTCAAGCTTGTTAATGGTGCCGTAGCGGAGTTCGGCTACTTTTTCATAGTTGCCTTCGCGTTCGGCCTTATCCGCTTCATTCCGGGCCGTTTCAATGGCCTGTTTCATTCCGCGGATATTCTGGATCATTTCCCGCTCATTGCTCCACCGGGATTTTAGCTGTTTGTACTTCTCATTGAGGTCAGCGAGTTCGCGGGAAATCTGTTCAATCTTTTCTTCGTCATTTTCCCGCTTCAGCGCCTCCCGCTCAATTTCAAGCTGGCGTATTTGCCGATCCAGATTATCCAGTTCTTCCGGCATGGAGTCGATCTCAATCCGAAGGCGTGATGCGGCCTCATCAATAAGGTCAATTGCTTTATCCGGCAAAAACCGGTCGGATATGTACCGGTCGGAGAGTTCGGTTGCCGCCACGATGGCGCTGTCGGTAACTTTGACGCCATGATGCAACTCGTAGCGCTCTTTTAACCCGCGCAGTATGGATACGGTGTCTTCAATTGTCGGCTCACCCACGAAGACCATCTGCATTCGGCGTTCAAGCGCTTTATCTTTTTCAATATATTTTCGGTACTCATTCAGGGTAGTTGCACCGATGACCCTCAATTCACCTCGTGCCATACTCGGTTTGAGAATATTGGCAGCATCCATGGCACCTTCGGTGGCGCCGGCTCCGACCAGGGTATGGATCTCATCAATGAACAAAATAACCTCACCGTCGGACTCGGTGACATCTTTAACCACCGCTTTCAGGCGATCTTCGAACTCACCCCGGTATTTAGCGCCGGCCAGCAGCGCTCCCATATCGAGGGCTACAATTCGTTTGTTTGCCAGGCCTTCCGGCACATCCCCTTTAACTATGCGAACGGCCAATCCTTCGGCAATCGCGGTTTTACCCACACCGGGCTCCCCGACCAGAACCGGGTTGTTTTTGGTCCGGCGGGTCAAAATCTGCATCACCCTGCGGATTTCCTGATCCCGGCCGATTACCGGGTCGAGCTTGTTTTGCTCTGCCATCTCATTGAGATCTTTGGCATAACGCTTAAGGGCGTCGTACCGGCTTTCGGCATTGGGGTCATCCACCTTCTGATGGCCGCGCACATCTTTCAGGATGCCCAGAATTTTATCTTTGGTAATTCCTTCGTTTCGCAAAATCTGCGTGGCAGGTCCGCTGCCTTCTACAATACCGATCAATACATGTTCAGAGCTGATATATTCATCACCGAGATCTTTTGCCGCCTGATTTGCTTTGTCAAATACCGTCTTGGAATCATTGCTCATATACTGCCCGGAAACTGAGGCTCCTTTTACCACGGGCAGTTTTTTCAACTCTTCATCCAGATTATTTTGTATCGTGGCGACCGAGCTACCCATTTTTTTGATGATCGTCACGCATACATTTTCAGAATCGGACAACAGCGATTTTAATATATGTAATGGCTCAAGCGACTGATGGTTGCGATCAGCCGCCATTTCCAAACCAGCCTGAATCGCCTCCTGTGCTTTAACCGTAAATTTATTCAAATTCATATTCGATCTGTATTTCTTGATTTACCTTTTATCTGTTTTGCTTTGAGGTATGCCAAATCCATACCGCATGCACAGAGGCAGAACGGTTTATGCCTTTTTGACAGGAGGAGCTGCTAAAATACGGTATCCGCAACAGGAAAGCGACTTGATGAAAAGGGTTACATAGTGCCTGTAAGAAAAGTGGTAGTGTCACCCTGCTGGAGCGATGTTAAAATCCGTGTTCAATCCGTGATAATCCGCGGTTTAAAAAAGAGACATTACCCGGATCGCAGCTGCGCGAGTTCCTTAAAGAGTTGCTTTTCTCTGTCGCTCAGTTTCGTTGGCAATTTGACTTCTATTTTGGCGAACAGATCCCCTTTCTTTTCCGGTTTTTTGAACTCAGGCATACCTTGTCCGCTGAGCCTGAAGGTCTTGCCGGTCTGAGTTTCCGGCGGAA
>SLQI01000353.1 GCA_007131535.1 Balneolales bacterium
TATTTTTCTTACCAGCAACCAGCAACAGATTACCCAAAACCACCGCCTGGTCGATAAAACTTCAGAGTCGAACTCAGGTTAAAAAATCACATACTCCAATAGCAGATACCATCCGCCCAGCGTCAGAAAAGAAACCGGTACGCCAAGGCCGACCATCAGGGCGGCGAGGCGGGGGTTGAGTCCGTAGCTCATGGCTATGATAGAACCTGTTACCATCGGTGCCATGGCGGCTTCCATGATGCTGACTTTCACCTCCATACCGCTTCCTCCGGTCAGCGTCACATAAATCAGAAAAATGATCAGCGGAGCAAGCAGCAGTTTGTAGCCCAATCCATAGATCAGCGGAGAGAGGCGCTGATCTTTCAGGGAAACCGTGAGCTGCATCCCTACGGCTGTTATCGCCAGCGGAGTAATGGTCGCCCCCAGGCTTTCCAGCACGCTTAGGATTACCCCTTCGGCTTGCAAACCGGCCGCATTGAGCATCAAGGCGGTCAGGAACGCAAGAAACGGCGGGAACAAAAGCACCCGCCTGAAAATAATGCGTTTGCGGGTCGTTCCTGAGGAATAGATCGAGGCAATAATGATCCCCATCGTGGTAACGGCAACAAACGTCCCGGGTTGATCAACCAGCAATGCGATTTGGATCGCCTCGCGGCCGTAAAGCGCTTCAATCACCGGAAACCCTACAAACGAGGTGTTGCCGAAACCGGCCGTCAGCAGCAAGCAGCCCACGGTCTTACGATCCCATTGAAATAATCGACCGAGGAGCGGGATAATCAGGCAGGCAAACAGCAGTACGAGCCATGAAGTCAGAACCGGATACAACATACTTGCTTCCAGCTCAATACGGGGAATGTAGATGAGTGCCAGTGCCGGCAGTGAAATATAAATGACGAAGTTATTGAACGCCTGCGGAGCGGATTCCGGGAAATCTTTTATGCGTTTGAGCGCGATCCCCAGGATCAGACAAACCAGGACCAGGATGATATTTGCCATGAAGTATTTATTTCGTTTCCGGCGGCAATATAGCCTGCATTATTCACAAATTTTTGGTGTTTTGTTTTATCGTTCTGTAATTCAAATAGTTGTTTCAAAACCTGAATCAACCTATCGAAAACACTGCGCACTGAGCGTAGCAATTCTCACGCAGTGAATAATATTGGATAGAGAACCTCGGTGCGGACTTCACAAAAGCAGTTTGCGTGAAAGGTGTGTTTATTACAGGAATAATTTCAGCGTCAGAATCCGGCTGAGGGCATAACCGAAACAGCAATCGGTTTTTGTGTTTAGATGATGCAAATCTTATATACCCGAAGCGCTCAGAATCTTGCTCATATTTACTGCGTGATCACAATAACTAACCGCTTTCTTGCTTTTACTTATATCGGGTAGTAGTTTGATCAAGAGTCGAAACTAATGCGCTGTTAACGTCGTTGATTGGTGACAGTAAAACTTAACAAGCTTTCAAAACATTTTATGGAAGGCAATTTTTCCAATAGAGTACGAGATGTAATTCAGTTCAGCCGGGAGGAAGCACTGCGGTTGGGTCATGATTATATCGGAACTGAACATCTGATTCTCGGAGTCATCCGGTTGGGTGACGGAATAGCTATTAAAATCCTGAAAAACCTCAAGTGCGATATCTATAAACTGAAGAAAACCGTCGAGGAAACCGTCAAGAGCACCGGCGGTGCAGTCACAGTTGGGAATATCCCGCTGACCAAGCAAGCTGAAAAAGTATTGCGTATTACGTATCTGGAAGCCAAATTATATAAAAGCGACACGATCGGAACGGAGCACTTGCTGCTCTCTTTGCTAAGGGACGATGAAAATATTGCCGCACAAATTTTGCAACAGTTTAACGTTACATATGATGCCGTACGAGAAGAACTTGATATGATTATTTCAGGCCGTACAAAAGCAAGTGATTCTGATACTCCTACACCAGGAGATGAAGGATCATCTTCGAAAGGTTCAAAATCATCCGGAAGCTCCAGGGAAAGAAAAATGGAAAAAAGTAAAACACCAGTTCTCGATAATTTCGGTCGGGATTTAACCAAGCTCGCTGAAGATGGTAAACTCGACCCTATCGTAGGCCGTGAAAAAGAAATTGAACGTGTAGCTCAGGTACTGAGCAGGCGTAAGAAAAATAACCCGGCGCTGATTGGTGAACCGGGTGTGGGTAAAACTGCTATTGCCGAGGGGCTGGCTCTGCGCATTATCAAGCGCAAGGTATCCCGGGTATTGTATGATAAACGGGTGATCGCCCTTGACCTGGCCGCGCTTGTTGCCGGAACTAAGTACCGGGGACAGTTCGAAGAGCGCATGAAAGCGGTAATGAATGAACTGGAGAAAACCCCGAACATCATTTTGTTTATTGATGAGTTGCATACCATCGTCGGTGCCGGCGGGGCGAGCGGCTCACTGGATGCCTCCAATATGTTGAAACCGGCACTTGCCCGGGGAGATGTACAGGCTATCGGTGCCACTACCCTGAATGAGTACCGCCAGTACATTGAAAAAGACGGTGCGCTGGAGCGCCGGTTCCAGAAGATTATGGTGGATGCCACCACACCGGAGCAAACGGTTGAAATCCTCAACCAGATCAAGGAAAAGTACGAAAAGCACCATAGTGTGCGCTATTCGGATGATGCCATCAACTCCTGTGTAAAACTGACGGACCGGTACATCACCGACCGTTTCCTTCCGGATAAAGCCATTGACGCCCTTGACGAGGCCGGTGCGAGAGTTCACTTATCCAACATCACCGTGCCGAAACACATCGTAGAGCTGGAAGATGAAATTGAAAAAACCAGCAACGAGAAAAATGCGATGGTCAAAAAACAGCGTTTCGAAGACGCGGCCCGCCTGCGGGATAAGGAAAAACGGATGATCGAAGAGCTGGAAACCGCAAACCGGGAATGGGAAAAAGAGTGTGAAAAGATTGTCTACGATGTCCAGGAAGAAGATGTAGCCAGCGTCGTTGCAATGATGAGCGGTATACCGGTCACCAAGATCGCTCAGAATGAGAGCAAGAAATTGCTCAAGATGAAAGACGAGCTAGCCGAGAAAGTTATCGGGCAGGATGAGGCGATTGTCAAGCTCAGCAAATCCATCCAGCGTACGCGGGCCGGGTTGAAAGACCCGAACCGGCCGATTGGCTCTTTTATTTTCCTCGGGCCGACAGGCGTTGGCAAAACCGAGCTGGCGAAAGTAATGGCCAAATACTTGTTTGATGTGGATGACGCGCTGGTACGCATCGACATGAGTGAATACATGGAGAAATTCTCCGTCTCACGCCTGGTAGGCGCGCCTCCGGGATATGTGGGCTATGAAGAAGGCGGCATCCTCACCGAAAAGGTGCGGCGAAAGCCTTACAGCGTAGTACTGCTGGATGAAATTGAAAAAGCCCACCCCGATGTGTTCAACCTGCTTCTTCAGGTGCTTGATGACGGTATTCTGACCGACAGTCTTGGCCGGAAGGTGGACTTCCGCAATACCATCATCATCATGACCTCCAACATCGGAGCCCGGGATATCAAGAACCTGGGGCGTGGAATCGGTTTTGCCGACAGTGACTCGTCTACATACGACTATGCCAAGATGAAGTCCACGATCCAGGATGCTTTGAAGAAAGTATTCAACCCCGAATTCCTCAACCGTGTGGATGATGTAATTGTCTTCAAGCCGCTCGAAAAAGAAGACATCTTCAAGATCATCGACAACGAGGCGGGACACTTGTTCAAGCGCATTGAAGATCTCGGCTACAAAGTGGATATCACCAAAGGCGCCAAAGAGTTTCTGGCTGAACTTGGTTTCGATCAGAAATACGGTGCCCGGCCGCTAAAGCGGGCCATTCAAAAATATGTGGAAGATCCGCTGGCTGAAGAAATGCTCACTGCCGAAAAACCTGAAGGCACAACCATTCGCATCAAAATGAATAACTCCCGCGACGGGTTGATGTTTGAGTGGAAAGAACCCGAAAAAGCGGAAAGCAGTGCCAACGGTTCAAACGGCAAAGAGACGAAAGAGGAAACGAGTTCGGAAGAAAGCGGGAGCTAATCCGGCTTCTTAATCCGGTTTTAAACACAAAAAAGGCGCTGATGCTCAGATTTCAGCGCCTTTTTTATTTGCTTACAGTCGCACATCAAGCTCCCGATTGATCCCCGTAATCCTGAAGCGGCCCGGCTGGTCGGGCTGAATTTCCAGATCGAGAATATCGTGCCAGCTGTATTCGCCGTCAATATCTTCGGTGTTGATGGAACGCTCATCAATATTAACTACCCGTAATTGCAGATTGGAAAGTCTGCGGGTACTTTCGCTCAATGAGCCACCCAGCACAATAATGGAATTGTGAGAAGAAGCATACGTTGCCGCAAGTGTAGAAACACCCCGGAAACTGGAAGCTCCCAGGCTTTCGCCGGTTTGGAGATCATGAACGACTACCCGGCCGGACCCCCTTGAAGTCAAATACCGGCCATTATTGCCAATGGTAAGCTCTACCGGCTCAAAACCCTCATAATCCAGGGCGTGAAGTTCATTCCCATTCGTATCTATCGCCTGAGCATAGTGGTTGCCGGTTTGCTCATTGATAAGATGCAGAATTATCAGTTGCCCGTTGGGAGAAAACGATATACCGTTGATATAGCGGTTTCCCGACCGGAATATCGTTTTAGGATCACCGTTGCCGTCATAATACCGAAGCCGTGAGCCCACCCGGTCATCACCATATAAAATGCGGGCATTATACAACAGCACTGCGTTGGAACGGGGCATCATTTTCAGATCCGAAATCTTCTCCCCGCGTTGACTGTCACTTGAATTATTGATCGTTTCCAGCCGCTCTCCACCGGAGTCATAATGATTAAAATAGCTGATGTTGTACCGGTAAAACAGTTCACCGTTATCCATCACATACACTTTCGGGGAAGGGTCATCGGGATCATAGGTATCAATCTCCTCAATTGCATTGACCTTCTGCCCGTTTTCCTGGTAGACCTCAGCCCGGTACGCATTATCTTGCCGGTGCAAAAATGCGAACATATTCTTTCCGGGTGAAATCGACATTTGCTCAAAACCCGCTACGGTATATCCGGCTGATAAAAACTCTATCGACCCGGGATATTTCTGTATTGAAACAGCTTCCCCCTGCGGCGTATAGATTGTATACTCATTTTCATTATTATTGGAAGTGGCTTCGGCCTGCTCAACCACAAATTGAGCCATACCGGCCTGACTCCATACCATTGTAACAAAGAAAACTACTGTAAAAAAACGCATTATTAACATTACCAATCGAGATTTAGTGAGTCCTGCAAGTAACATAAAAATCACACCATATATTGCTTTACTTAGTCCCCTGCCACCATTAAGAGGTGGAATATCAAAATTCAGCAGGTATCTTGCAGGGTATTTACAGCGTTACACTCACGTTGATGTTTATAACTACAAAAAACTGTACCCGGATTTACTTTTCCCGGGCACGTCCCAATTTGAGCGAAATTTATCACAGAATCAATCCGTTCAGTTGGTCCTTCCCTATAACCCTTTGAACTGGAAGCCATCCGCCCGGCATATCGGCCGCTCCCGGACGGATGTATTCGTTTTTTCCAGTTGGCATCCGTTTATTATTCCCTCTACTCTGATCATACTCAACGCTCTTAAAAGACAAAACCCGGAGCTTATTACAGCCGGGATTTTTCATAACGTCAGACCGCATGAATATTTTCCCTTCGGAGAAGCCCTGACCCGAAAACTGCTGCGCCGTACCGATCTCCCGGTAGTCTTATCTTCGCAAACCCAAAAAGAAGCGGAAGAACTACTCCCCGGCAAGCCGCCGGTTTCACTGTTTCATCCGGTCTATGAGCGACCCTCTCCGAATACCGACCGGGATGCGATACGGGAGCGATACGGAGCCGGTCCGGAGGACTTCATTTTTCTGTTTTACGGGCTGATAAGGGATTATAAAGGCCTGGATATCTTTTTCCA
>SLQI01000096.1 GCA_007131535.1 Balneolales bacterium
CAATACCACATTGTCTTTTCAGAACAGCCCCGCCCCCCCCCTTTTTACACACGTAGCAAAATTTAGTATACACCGGCAAAATTTTCTTTAACAGATATTGTAAACCCCTGCTACATCAACATCAAATAGTAGTCTACTCCTGTTTCCGGCTCATTTTTGTTTATTAATTACAGGTTAAGGCCGTACAAGGGAAACCTTCTACGGTTGATATAAAGAAACCGTAAGTCCACACGGAACTGAAGAACGGGTAATTTCAAAAACGTTCAATGGGAGTAGCATCATGGAGCTAAAATCACATCATACATTCACCAGCATAAAAGCGAAAAAATTTGGCGGAGTAGCACCGGAGCTAAGGGAAGAGATCAGCAAAGGTGTCGTCCGGTTACAGATCATTAAAGATGCAGCCGGTTTTGATCGTCTCGAAAACGAATGGAACCATCTCGCACACCGTTCAAACTCATCCGTCTATCAATCATTTGCCTGGCAAAACCAATGGTGGTATCGTTTTGAAGGAAATAATGAACTGAGAGTTATCGCCTTCCGTGACGGCAGTAAGTTAGTGGGGCTTGCCCCGATGTATCTGTGCCGGGAAAAGAATTTTGGACTGCCCGGTCGCAGGATACTTCAGTTGATTGGCACGACCAACAACCTTCGTCCGCAGAGTACTCCCGCGGATAAATTTATGGCTGATATCATTGCAGAACCGGCCTACGAAAACGAGGTGGTCGCGATGTTTATAAACTATCTGCAAAGGTCTTCATTTGAATTTGATCAACTTATATTATCGAACACCGGTGAATTCAGCGTAATACAGCAAAACCTGGTACCGGCATTAAACAAAAGCAATCTGAATTACACTGCGGCCCGCGATGGAGCCGGACAGGTTTTATACCTTGGCTCGAATACCGGCATCAAAACCGTTGACCAGTTTATCAGTGAACGCAAATTGCAGCTGCGGCGGCAAATGCATCAGCTGAACCAGCTGATCAAAAAGCAGGATGTGTTCAAAGTTAATCTCATCCATTGCCGTGAAGAGCTGGATTATTATTTTCCGAAAGTGATGGAGCTATACCGGCAAACCAACAATGACTCCCCTTTTAAAGATGAAACCTATTCCTCTTTTCTGTTCGATGTTTTGCAAAGTCTGCAAAGCCAGGGGCGGTTATTATTCAGTGTACTGGAAGCCAAGGATCAGATCGTTGCCGGTACAATTTGCAGCCGCCAGGGAAATCAGATCAATGAACTTTTGATGACCTATGATCCGGCCCCCTCATTCGCTATGTATCAACCCGGTAACATAACCCGGTTTTTCATTATTAACCTGGCAATACAACACGGTTTTGAAAAGTATCATTTTTCAAGTGATGAGCATGGCCATGATGACGGCATCACCAAAAATGCAATCCGTACCTATTCGGTGACCATCGAATCAGCAAGCCATTCCGGAAAGCCCCGGGGTTTATGGTCCGCTTTACAGAACTTATTCGGAATGGAACGCCGATATTGAATTGGTGAACCCAATGGGGGGATACGTACTGCCGGATCACTCAATCAACTCATGCTCAATTGCATAGTGGCCAATACCTACATTGGACTTCACTCCAAGCTTTTTGAGAATACGATACCGATAGGTGTGAACGGTATGAACACTCAGAAATAACTCATTGGCGATATCACTGATTTTATCACCGCGCGCAATTTTAATCATTATTTCTTCCTCACGATCCGAAAGGGTCTCGTGCGGCATTTTATCCTGATCCCGACCCAGATTATCTGCCATAAGTTCTGCTACTTCCGGAGTGATATACTTACGCCTTCGAAGGGCGATTTGCTCAACCGCTTTTATTAACTCATCCGGAGCAACCCCTTTGTTCAGATACCCGTAAGCTCCGACCTTCATAACCCGAAGTGAAAAGCGGTCCTCCGGATACATACTTAGCACAAGAACCGGAATTTCCGGATATAACAATTTCAACTCTTTGAGTCCCTCCAGGCCGTTTCTGCCGGGCATGTTCAAATCCGTTAATACAATATCGGGTTGTTTTTGGGCTAACTGGGCAAGCAGTTCGTTTACATTTGCAGCCTCCCCGATTACCTCAATGGCCTTGCCAAATTCATGCAATATATTTTTGATCCCCTCCCGAAAAAGGGGATGATCATCAGCTAAAACTACTTTAATCATATTCTTACTCTTTACTATTACATATAATGTCACCCCAGTGCCATGTTAGGCACTTTCAGTATAACCATGGTCCCTCTTCCGGGATGCGTGTTGATTTCAAGCCGGCTTTCGATCTCGTTAGCCCGCTCCTGCATATTCAACAGTCCATAGGAACCGGTTTCATTTATTTTATCTTCATCGAAACAGACTCCGTCATCGAAAATTCTGAGTGTTAAACCCAAGTCGCCCAGTTCAGATTTAATGGTTACATTTTCCGCCTCGGAATGTCGGTAAGCATTATTGAGGGCTTCCTGGCAAATCCTAAAAATCTGTGTCTTAACCGGTTCAGGCAGATCCCGGCCTAACCCCGACTCATAAAATACGTTCATCGACTCACTGCTAAACCGTTTGGCCAGCCAGTCGATCGCTTCGTTCAGCCCGAGTGTATCCAGCACCGGCGGGCGGAGCTGATGCACCATGTGCTGCACGGAGCTCATAATATGCTCAATTGTGGTTTTCAGCTGCTCAAGGTTGCTTCCGAACACTTCTAACTGCTCAGGGGAAACCACCCTGCTAATCTTTCGATCAAGAAGCTCTACATTCATTTTAAGAACTGATACGGACTGACCAAGATCATCGTGAAGTTCTCTGGCAATTTGTTTCCTCTCGCTTTCCCTGCTCTGGCGGCATCTGGCTGCCAATAACCGATTTTTTCTTGCTGAGGCCCTGAGCTTTTTTTGCAGTTTAGTGCATTCAGAGACATTACACATCCTGAATACTATACCTTTAACATTCGGTTCTTTCAGCAGGTTTTTAACGATAACTTCCAATTCAATCCATTTACCGGACTTTTGCCTGAAGCAGAAGTTCATCACTTCATTTTTCTGATCCTGTTTTTTTATTCTTTCGATTAAATTTAAAAAAGTGTCTAACTCTTCAGGATAGATGTGACTTCGCAGCTCCATCTTTTGCAGCTCTTCGGATTGATAGCCACTAAGATTTTCCGCGGCACGGTTTGCAAACTTAATTTTTCCGCTGTCATCTATTACAAGCAGCGCACTATCCGTTTTTTGTATCAGGGACTTAAAAAAGGATGAAGCCACTTCTTCCTGATTTGAGTCAACGGTTGGGTCCGGCTTATCCGGGATATTCTCATTATACATACTCCCTCCAAAGCTTTGAATTACCGGCGAAGAAGAACTCACCCGAGTTGATATAGGCCAACAACTACAGTTCATCCCGACCTGATCCTGTTTGCCGGAGAGTCCCCCTGAATCCGGGATACACGATTTCATAGTATTTATGAAAATTCGTTGAATGCGGTTTAAGTGAGTTACAAATACAACCCTTCTTTTAGTACTATTATTCTCTTTTACAAAATTACTTTCGGTGTAATACATAATACTACCTGATAATTGATTATTTACTCATCAGTAATACCGAGGCTACATCTTTTATTAGCTTTAATAAGTAAATTGAGCTAATCAACACACAAAAAGTAATCTCATAACCCAAAACCGCTACATTTATAAATCAACCATAAAGAATAGCAGATATAAATAGTGTAACCTCTGTAATCTGTACCCCTGTTGCCGCTACGATATTTAGACCATCAGGCTGACTTTAATCACTTCTGAAAATCACACCTAATGACCTGCTATTAAACTGTAGCTCAACCCTTTATGCTTATGAATTCCAAGGAATTTAGTACAACAACCGCCCCATTGTCTGCCGGGATACGATTGTCTTACTCCTGTCTTTTCTAAAAATGATTTAACGATATTTCTTGGTGTTAGATAAATTACGGAATTTCGGATAACAACGTATAATTTTATTCCACGTCAGAGTTATTTTTTTATAAGGGCACGTTGTGGTTTTTGGTTGGTCACCGTCTTACTCGTTTGTAGGGTTCCACAACGATGCCCTTTTATACTTTCCGACTGGTTTAAAACCCCGGTCGAATTACCAACCCGGCATTTATATTCCAGTACTGATCGTTGTGCTTACCTACGGCAATCCCGTCTAAACCATCTTTAAGCAGGTAGCGATACCCGGCGTTTATCCGCAACCCCAAATAGTTTGTTAGACGATAATCCAAGCCACCTTCTATTCCCACGAAGGGGAATACCCTGTCATTTTCATTAGTAAACACATCATCAAACAAAAACAATCCCCCGCCGGCACCCAAATATGGCGAAAACCGGTACCGGGGCATAACATAGGTGTTCAGTAAAAGATCAGCAGAATTGACCGGACCTGAGTATGTTTTCGGAGTGCTGATCCGCGTGCGTTCCAGACCCGCCTTTAAGAAGCATCCACGTAAACAACAGCGGGCTGACAAAGTTTCCCTGCTGACCACCGGAATGCTGCTGATGGATATTTTGGATGATCTGGCGTTCATTCAGCAGATTGGATACGCCCTCCCCCGCTCGATAGTAGTAAACCAGCCCGAGTCATCCATCGACTTGAACAGACCGGTCAGATCCCGGAATCGGTACACCGTTGCCGGTCTGACTGATAGTCAATAGAATTCCACTACCTGTGATTTTAATTTCATGATTGTTACCCAATTGCTCACAATTCCATTGAGTTCCGCTGGCCGTCTCCCGCAACCATTCTTCAGAACAAAATTTTACCAATAAATACTAAACTGCTTGATACTGATTGACAATCTTACTATTTGCAAATAAAACGGGGCAGAGTTGAATCTTGAAGATCCAACAATCTTTAGTGTTGGTTGGTCAATTGCCTCGACTCTTCCTTGTTGGATCACAGTTATCACAATCTACATCCTCACACAATATTTGATTACTTTTCATCGGTATTGAGAGTACATCATATAAAAATCATTGGGCTATGCGAATTACCGTGCTGCTTTTCCCTCTGTTGCTCGTATCCTGCGATGGCTTCGGACTTTTCGGGGGTTCGGATGACACCGGAATTCCGGAACAAGGGGGACCGAACTACCCTCACGACCATATTTCCTTCGTGATCAACAACAACGAACTAAGTGGCCATGTAGAAGCGAATTTTATGCCCCACCGCTGCCGGGCCGTTCATATTACTTTCGAAAACGTGGATCAGGAAACGCAGTATGTCGAAAGTTTCGGAATGACGATCCTGTTTGACGAAGACCGGGACTCCTATACCCTGAAGCGTGAGTTGATTGATGATTTTGAGGATGACCGAATTGTCCATCCCGATTACTGCGATACCCACTTTCATCTTGGCTCAGAATTTCACGAATCCGATTGGAATGAAACCGTGGCTACTTATTATCCGCCCGGAGAAGAAACCGACGATATAAATAAACTCTTCATTACCGACTTTGACCCAAGTGCCGGTGAATACGGAAGGCTCGAAGGGGAGTTTGAAACTACGCTCCATTTCGATTCCGGCGAGGATACCGGCCGCCGCTATCCGGATACCCTCCATATTCGCAACGGCAAACTCAATGTGCACTTAAAAAGTCCGCCACGGTAACGAAAAATTTCACATCAAGAATTGGAAAGGCATTAATCAGATTCCCGGTCTTAAACCTCAACGGCTTTTTCTTTTCCCGGAAGTTGTCTTGTTTAACAACCCCTGGCACTCATGCTCCATAATCATTCTGAGATTGCCTGTTTCACTCTCGTTCATTTACTTTACTCTATCTAACCGAACCCGAAAAAAACTAAATAGTACCTGTAAGAAAAGAGGTAGTGTCGTAAGAAAACGCCAAGATCAAGGCGCGCGAAGCTCCCAAAAAGCGCAGTGTACAGAGCGTACTCGAGCATTTTTGGGACGAGCGGAACGAAGATATTG
>SLQI01000050.1 GCA_007131535.1 Balneolales bacterium
CAGCATTCTTTTATTGAAATGCCCGATAATAATTATCAGCCGCGATTTGAAGATCCGCGCATCGGCTACTTTACGGAAATGGTAGACGATCAGACTTCGATCAGCGCCACACCCTACCGGGATTTGATCAACCGGTGGAATCTGGAGCCTGAAGATCCGGATGCTGAAATGTCTGACCCCAAAGAGCCTATCGTCTGGTGGATTGAGAATACCACACCGGTTGAGCTTCGCGAATCTATTAAAGAAGGTGTACTGGCCTGGAACGAAGCTTTTGAACAAGCAGGGTTTACAAATGCCGTAGAGGTGAAAATCCAGCCGGATGACGCCGATTGGGACGCCGGTGATATACGGTATAATGTGATCCGCTTCACTTCTTCTCCCAATCCGCCTTTTGCCGGGTACGGTCCAAGTTTTACCAACCCGCGAACCGGCGAAATCATCGGGGCCAACGTAATGCTTGAATACACCTTTGTTCGCCGCCATTTAAACGAAGCCAATCTGTTTGATAAGGCAGGGCTGGATATGTTTGATGAAAAAGATGACAAAAAAGAGCATCACACCGATCCGCATACCTGCAGCTTTGGTCATGATATGCAACAGAACATGATGAGCGGCATGGCTGTTATCCGGGCTCTTGATCTCGGTGATGCCGCCGAAGAGCGACTGCTCGATGAAGCACTGCGGATGCTCGCACTTCACGAGGTGGGCCATACCATTGGGCTGAACCACAATATGAAGGCAAGTCACCTGCACTCTCCCGAAGATATTTATCAGCGGAGTGTTACCAACGAATATGGCCTGACCGGTTCGGTAATGGACTACAGCGTGGTGAATATTGCTCCCGATCCTGATCAGGAAACGCAGTTTTTCGATATCCGCCCCGGGATTTACGACCGTTGGGCTGTTGAATACGGTTACTCAGTGGGGTATGATGATGAAGAGGCCGAAGCCGAGCGACTGATGGAAATCGCCTCCCGTTCAAACGAGTGGGGTAAAGATTTTGGTAATGATGCCGACGACATGAGAGCACCCGGCAGGGGTATCGATCCACGGGTGATGACCTGGGATCTTTCCACCGATCCGGTTACCTACTCCACTGACCGAATGGACCTGGTTCGCACTACCCGTGAGTCGCTTATGGATCGCTTCGTTAAGGATGGGCAGAGCTATCAGGAGCTGCGTAATATGTATCTGGTGCTTTCGGCTCAGAAAAGCCGGGCCGCCACGGTTGCATCCCGCTATGTGGGTGGAGTTTATGTGGATCGATCCTTCCCGGAACAAGAAACCGATCTGAAACCCTATACTCCGGTTGAGCGTGCAGAACAAGAACGGGCGTTGCAGGCGCTAAATGATTATATCTTCTCTCCTGATGCTTTTGAAGTTCCGGAAGAGCTCTATAATTATATGCAGCAGCACCGCCGTGGGTTTACCCTGTTTGGCTCAACTGAAGACCCGAAAATCCATGACCGGGCGCTGAATATTCAGCGTGGGGTGTTGGCTCATTTGTTGCACCCGACGGTAACCAAACGGATTACCGACTCCCGGCACTACGGCAATGAATATCCGTTGGCCGATATGATGAATGATCTGACCGACGGAATTTTTGCAGCTGACCTGAGCGGAAATGTCAACATATTCCGGCAAAATCTGCAATCGGAATATATAACGCACCTGGGTAGTATTCTTGATGAAGATATGTATGACTACCACACCCAGTCGATGGCGCGCTATACCCTTAACTCTGTGAAAGAGCAGCTTGAAGCACGCCCGCAGGCAAATTCCGAGACCAATGCCCATACGGCAAAACTGATTCACAAAATCAGCGATTTGCTTGATGATTAAGTAGGCAAATTCAGCTGGATTATAAGGCAGGTTCAAATTCGCTTGAGCCTGCCTTTTTTTTGCTCGCTAAATATACGCTGAGGTAATACCGAATAGTTTTGAAACGGATTTTTCAGGAAGCTGTTTGTTCTTCCAGGGCAGCCACCCCGCGAATATCAATGGCATAAGCGCCCATTCCATCCGGAAGAACATATAGCGGGTTGATTTCCAATTCACGGATTTCCGGGTGATTCACGGCCAGCCGACTCATGCGCATCAGGACCTCCATCACAGCCCGGCGATCTGCAGCCGGCAAGTTACGCCAGCCCTGCAGTTTGGTGCCGGCATGAGTGGAATCAATTAACTGTTCCGCCTGATGACGGTTCAGCGGAGCCAGATCCGACTTGACATCCTTATACAACTCCACATCCACACCACCGGAACCGAAAAGGACCATCGGTCCGAATTGCCGGTCGTGATGCAATCCAACTATCACCTCCTGTCCGTTATCCAGCATCTTCTGAATGAGCACTCCTTCCATAGAGCCGTTATTACGGCTTACCTTTTCGGAAATTGAATCCCAGGCCCTGCCGGCTTCCTCATCATTCTTCAGATTTAAAATTACACCCCCGATATCACTTTTGTGGGAGATATCGGATGAAATCAGCTTCATCACCACAGGATATCCCAACCGGTTTGCTGCGGCTACCGCCGCTTCTTTGGTATCGGCAGACTGCTGAGGCGGAAGATGAACTCCGTAGCAGCTCAATAGGGCGGGCCAGTCCTCGTCATCAATCGCCTTCCGGGCGGTATCCCAATCGATGTCATCATAAACGGGGGGCGGCTCAACGGGTGTTTCGAGCCACTTCTTACGGTCGGCCATTACCTTGAGTACCGAGGCGATACGTTCAGGGAAAGCGACATTGGGAACTTTTCGTTTATGCAGGATTCCCAGGGCGTCATCAATCGAAACCTTACCCATCAAGGAAGTCAGGACGGGCTTGTTGTGTACTCCGGCTACTTCCGCTACGACTTCGGCAAGGCTGGCAGGTATAAACCAGTCCTGCGGTGCCTGAATTACAGCTACAGCGTCTACGGTTTCGTCGGCTAATAACGCGTCGAGGGCGACGGCATAGGTTGCCGGACCCGACCCGGCAAGTACATCGACAGGATTGTTAATGCTGCCCGCAGCGGGCATTCGGGAGCGGAGATATTGGCGGGTGTGATCCGTAAGCGGAGCGAGCTGCATACCGGTTTCTTCCAGGGTATCAACGGCCAGAATAGCCGGACCGCCCGCATTGGTGAGTACAGCTACCCGATTTCCTTCCGGAAGGGGCTGCCAGGCAAGGGCGCGGGCCCAGTCGAACATTTCCTCGGTCGTTTCCGCCTGATGAATACCGCATCGTTTGAAAGCCGCCTCATAAGCCTCGGTGCTTCCGGCAAGTGCTCCGGTATGAGAAACTACCGCCTGGGCGCCGCTTTGCCCGCGGCCGGCCTTCAACACAACAAAGGGCTTATTCCGTGCCGCTTCTTCGGCCACCTTCATAAATTTTCGTCCGTCTGAAACCCCTTCAATGTAGGCGGTAATAACCCGGGTGTGCCGGTCATTTGAAATCGCCTCAATCATGTCCGTTTCTTTTACATCGGCCTGGTTGCCGAGGCTGACGATACGGGAAAAACCAACTCCGGCGCCTCTGGCCCAGTCAATTACCGCGGCAACCATGGCGCCGGACTGGGAGGAAAACCCGATTTCACCCTGTTCCGGCATACCGGTTACAAAGGTAGTGTTGACCCGGTTATGCGTATCAATCGTGCCGATACAGTTGGGCCCGATGATCCGTATATCGTATTGGCAGGCAACTTCCAGCATTTCCTGTTCTCTGTGGGCGCCCTCTTCACCGGTTTCGCTGAATCCACCGCTAACCACGATAGCATTTTTGATCCCCCGATTTCCACACTGATGCAATGCGTCGGTAACATACTTTACCGGTACGACGATGACGGCGAGATCCACCGGATCAGGTACTTCAGAGAGCTCCGGAAAACACGGGATATCCAGGATTTCTGATGCCGATCGGTTCACCGGATAAATGCTGCCGCTAAACCGGTAATTTTTCAGGTTTCGGACCACGCCGTATCCCAATTTATGGGGATTGCGGGAAGCTCCGATGATGGCTACTCCTTTTGGATTAAAAAACGGTTCCGGATTCATAGATTTTAATTCAGATATTTATACCTTATTATACCAAATATAAGAAAATGAACCGGGCTTAAAGAATCAGTTTTTGGTTATTCGAACGATATACAACGCAATCGTTGATTCACCGGTTCGACGGATTGGTTTTCATAATAGAATAAAGAGTATTTTATCTTAATTATATGTATATTTGATGCCTTGTTAACCAATGCGAACGAATATTCAACAGCTTTTAAGAGTTGTAATGAACCACACGCAAGTTTTTTAGTTTATGTATCAAAATCAGCACTTATTCCACATTCCGGTAATGGGTACCGGACATTCGGTCGACACCCCGATCCGAGTAGCGCATTTGGGGATTGACTCCGTCATTTCCGTAGTAGATGATCTGCTGCTTGAAAAAATCCGAAAATATTACTGTCAGCAGTTTGACCTGCCCTATACCAATATCCCGAGATCAGCAGATGATGGACGTGCAGAACGGGTAACGGCCTACCTGGAAACTGTCCGCGAAATTGTAGCGCTAAAGTTCGATCAGCTTAAAAACGCCCCGCTGTTTGAAAACAGTGAGAAAGATCGCTACTTCTGCCTGTTGCCGGACTCCAATCCGCTCAAGCAGACCTACAACTACATCGCTTCTCTTGGTGAAGGGGATACGTATAAATCGTACATCCGGGATCTTACGGAAAAGATGAACCCGGGCTCCATCGATGTCAACATAATGGCCAAAGTGGATAACCTGAAATCCGGCAGTGACGGGAAGCCTCTCAGCTCGCAGTTCAGTGATGCCTGCGCGGCTCTGCGCGGATATGCTCAAAGTTCACTTACTTCCGGACTGGTGCTATCTGCCGGATTTAACCCCCGCCTGTACAATTACATCGCAGAGTTTAAGGATTTCTATCGGGACAGCGCCGGGAAGATCAAAAAGAAAATCATCCTGAAAGTGAGTGATTTCCGTTCGGCGATGATTCAGGGTAAGTATCTGGCCAAAAAAGGCCTGGAAGTCGCTGAGTTTCGGATTGAATCGGGCTTGAATTGCGGCGGGCATGCTTTTGCATCCGACGGACATCTGCTGCCGGTATTGCTTGAGGAATTTCGAACCAAACGGGATCAGCTTCTGGATAATTTCCTCCCGCTGATTAAAGATTATTATCAATCCGAAGGACGGGATTTTCCGGTGGAGGATGAAGAGCAGCTGCGCCCTGCCATTACCGTTCAGGGTGGGATCGGAAATCATGGGGAAGTCCGGCGACTGCTTGAAGCCTACCAAATGGATTCTACCGGATGGGGAAGTCCGTTTTTGCTGGTTCCTGAAGCTACCTGTGTGGATAAGGAAACTACACATCGCCTTGCCGAAGCCGAAGAGGATGATCTGTACCTGAGCAATGTTTCTCCGCTCGGGGTACCGTTCAATAACATCAGGGGAACCGGTTCTGATCAACATAAAAAGGAACGAATTGCCAAAGGCAAACCGGGTTCGCAGTGCCCGAAAGGGTACCTGGTATCCAATACCGAGTTTACCGAGGAGCCGATTTGTACGGCCTCAACCCAGTATCAACTGTTGAAAATTAATCAGATTGAAAGCAGCGATTTGCCTTCGGAGGAGAAAAAACGGCAGAAGTCCGATGTTATGGAGAAATCCTGTCTGTGCGATAACCTCGGTAACGGCGCCCTGAATAAGCTGGGGATTGTAAAGCCGACGTTTGGCAAACAGGCGATTTGTCCCGGACCGAACCTCGCCTGGTTTGATCGCACCTACTCCCTCGAAGAGATGGTCGATCACATTTACGGGCGAAGGGATTCACTGGTTCCGGAAGAGCGTCCGCATGTCTTTGCCAAAGAGATTGTCATGTATGTGGATTATCTGGAACGGAGGCTTGATCAGGCCGGTGAGGATGAACAGACCTTCAATCAGCTTAAAAAAATGC
>SLQI01000216.1 GCA_007131535.1 Balneolales bacterium
AAAGCGAATTGCCTGCACATATAAATGATTAACCCCAGATGGGTCAGCCCGATTAAAGCCGATTGTAAAAACAGGACAAACCGGCCATCCTGCGGTGATTCAACCAGTAGAATAACAAGGCCTACATAGCAAAAATTTGCCAGCAATACCCAACCTGCAGGAACGCTCATGCGTTCTATACCTCGAAAATACCAGTAGTTATTCATGCCAAGGGCAACAGCCAGGGAGATACTCCCGATCAAATATACCGGGTGTTCTGAAAATACGGGAACTGCAACCCATACCACCAGAGCAACCGGCAACAGAATTGCAATGAGTATCAGCTTTGCTGCCACCACTCCAAAAACAAAGCGGTTTAGATAGTCCGGATTTTCACGATTTTGTGCTATCGTGCGGGTAGCGGATAAATTAAACCCATATTCCGGAATAAACTGAAACAGCAACGCGGTAGCCTGACTGAACAAATAAACCCCGAAGATTTCCGGCTGCAATACTCTGGAAAGATAGGGCAGGGTGATCAGCGGAACGAAAAAGGAAGCAAACTGAATGATGTATAAGCTTATCGCATTATGTCTGAGTGACTTCCGGGATAAACTCAATGCTCTGTTCCCTTGTTGGCTTTGTACTTTTGCACGATTTCATCCAGAAACCGGGAGAGCCGTCCGGCTTGAGTTTCCCAGTTGTAATACTCTTTTATCAGCTCACGACCATTACAGGCTATGCGCTTACTGACTTCGGGCTCATTGAGCAGGGTTCTTATGGTACTCAGAAACTCCGCCCCGCTTTCGGCATGCATGTAGTGTTCGCCGGATTTCATTCGGATGCCTTCCGAGCCAATTGAAGTGGTCACAATCGGCAGCCCATGACTGAGCGCATTGAGCACTTTCAGTTTCATCCCCGACCCGCTAAACAGTGGGGCCACCTGAAAGCCGGCTTTGGTCAGAAATGGTGTCAGGTCCTCTACAAACCCTTCGAATACAATGTTTTCGGCCTGATACCGATTTTTAAAAGCATCGGAGAGCCCTTCTCCTATAACATGGAACTTCAACTCCGGAAACTCCCCGGTCAGGTTGGGCCACACCTGTTTCAGAAACCATTGTAATCCGTCAAAATTTGGCTTCCATCGCCAATTGGAAATCGCAATCATACATCGGGAGTCTCGACTGTTTTGAGTTGAGTCCACCAGCGGCCCACCCGCCTCAATAGTAGTCATCGGTGTTTCCGGTGCCAGTTTCTGTAGCTCACGCAGGTCAACCGGACTTATGGCGGTAGCTGCATCTACTTGCTGAAGAACCCTGGTCTCAAACTTTTTCATATATCCGGCCTGCCGCCGGTAAAACCAAGATATGAACGGATTCGCCGTATTCGCGGCATTTCGCTCCAAAAGCTGATATTCCACATTCGACTCCCGCATAATAACCGGAATGCCCGCCCATCTGTGCTTTACCTGATCAAGAAACCAGCCGGTATGAATACCTTCAAGCAAAATTACATCCGGAGTGGATTTGACCTCCTTGATCAGTTTTGCCATAACCTGCCGGTTCATCCGGTGCTGTACGGAAACCGGCTGCCGGGTAACGATAGATCGCATCGCGGAAATTATCCCGTAATCGGTGAACTTTCCATCCCGGTAATACAGGCTCCCATACGTTCTAACCAGGTCCGGATCCTGCTGGTGCCGGTTGGACTCCAGGCTGACTACCGAGACATCATGCCCTTGCCCGGCAAGGTGCCGGCCGATCTCATAAACATATACGGCGCCACCGTCAGCCGGCGGCGCCGGTATTCTCGGACAAACCTGTAGAATATGCATTACCGTATCAATTGTTTAAGCGTACCGGAGAGCAGAGATGCCATTTTTTTCCGGGAAAAATTACGGATCACAAACTCACGCCCGTCCCTGCCCATTTGGTCCAGGAGATCCGGGTTATTTTTAAGATACATAATCTGTTCCTGGATCGCCTTCGGATCCTGGGGTTTCACAGTAATACAGGCTTTACTGCGATTTCCAACCACCTCCATTAACCCCTTTGCCGTGGAAATTACCGGAGTGCTGCTCGCCAGATATTCGTAAAACTTCACCGTGATGATCGATTCAAAGGAACGGGACGGGAACACCGGGTTCAGCGCTATATCAAATGTCGCGATTTTCCTGGGAACCTGATCGTGTGGAATCAAACCCTCCCAACAAAGATTGGTAGGTTGATAGGTTTCCAGCAGACGTTTAAACTCTTCGCGTTTGCCCCCGTCGCCCACAACAACAAACTGAATTTCCGGGTCGGATTCGCAGTACTTGGCCGCTCTTACCAGAGTTTCCAGATCATGAATCACCCCGAGCGATCCAACATAACCCACTGTGAAGCCGGAAGCAGACCTGGATTTTTTGTGGTTGATGAAGTGATCGGGATCAATTCCGTTGTACACTACCTTAGTGGGAGTAGAGCCACACCGCTGCTGAATGATCCGTTCCGAATGGTCGGTAACCGGAACGATCAGGTCTACCTGGCGATATAGCCACCGCTCCAGTTTTTCACCCCAGTAAAACAGCCAGGATTTTTCCTCAAACTTGCCGATATCCACGGCTGCATCCGGCCAGATATCACGAATTTCCAGCACTAATTTACTCCCGAACAGCCGGGCGGCAAGCCATCCGCTCAACGCAGGAAACATTGGTGGTGAGCTCACATAAACTATATCATATCGTTTGGGATTCCTGAGCAGATACCACGCACTGCTGAACATAAATGACAGAAAAAAAAGGAGCTGGCTGGTCGTATCCTTTTTCCGGGTCAGCCATACCCACAATCGTTGGACCGGTATGCCTTCAAACTCTTCTGTTTGATGAAACCGGTTTTGATACCCCGGCAAAAGTTCTCCCATGGGGTAATTAGGCTGTTCGCACACAACTTCGATATCCCACCCTTCTTTTTTTAAAAATCGGGCCATTGAGGCATTACGGGTAGCGCTGGCTCCGGTCTCCGGGGGGAAGTATTGTGTAAGTAACAACAGTTTCATCCGGAATGCTGACTTTGTATCTGTTCGCGGGAATACCTCCGCAGATACCATAAAAATATGGTTGAAAACTGTTGCCTTTTTGTCTTATTCATCACCATTAAGGCTCCTAAATAACGTAAAGCATAACCCAAAATGCCGGCTATACGATTAATCGGGGTCAAAGATGTAAAATATTTTTTTACGAAGAAAAGCTGTGACTTGTGCTTTTCAATTTCCATTCCTAAAAACCGCGGGCGGGTTGTAACCGAGCCCTTATGTACAATCTCAGCTTCCCGGTTGAACCAGACCGGTCTTTGCAGCTGTTTCAGCCGGTAGCATAAATCGTGTTCCTCCCAGTACATAAAATATCGCTCATCCAACCTGCCCAGCTCCTTCATTACCGCAGCCGGAAGAAACATGGCACTACCGTTGACTACCTCAACCTGTTGCGTTTGATTGATGGTATACTTCCCGATTCGGTATGATTCCGGTACTACGAGATCCAGTCCGGGAACAGCAACTTGTACTAAGTGAAGTAACCCAAAGTGGTTTTTTACCGAAGCCGACAGCCGGCCTTCGTCATCCAAAGTGGCCGGGCCGACCATCCCGGTATCAGGGTGATCTTCAATATGATCGATCAACTTTTGAATACATCCTTCTTTGACCCGTGCATCGGGATTCAGAAAAAATATGTAATCGCCTCCGGCCAGATTCAGCCCGGCATTGTTGCCGGCGGAAAACCCAAGATTTCGCTCGGTTTTATGCCAGCGGATATCGGGGCGCTGTCGTATAAGCTCTTCCCCGCTCTCACCCCACTCCGAGTTTGATACCACGATGAGTTCCAGTGTGAAGTTACCCGTTTGCCGGTCCAGCGAGTCAACCCATCCGGAGATTTCATCCATGCAGTAGTAGTTTACGGTTATGACAGATACTACGGGCAACATTCTGCTCATTTTCAGCTTGATAACTCCTGACCGTCTTCATCGGGAGTACCCCCGGATTTTCGTAGTTGATCATAATAATGAGAAGCGAAGACGGCAATGATCACAAATACCAGCATATTGGTGAAGGCCAAAAACTGAGGACTGGTTATGTTGACTACCATCATACCGGCAACAGTCCCGAATCCGCTCAACGCAAAAGCTTTTACCGGTTTTTGGGTGCTATTATGATAGATTGCCCGGCACTGTTTGAGCAGAGCATACAACAGGAACATAAACGCAGCAAATCCAAAAAAACCGAACTTAAACCATACAGCGAGGTACCCGTTATGGATGTAACTGCTGGCATGATGAATTCCCTGAATAATTGAATATCGTAAATAAGTTGTGCCGAGGCCGTAACCGGCAATCGGATTTGCCACGATTTTTTCCCAAACCGTTTGTGTTTCGATGACCCGCTCCTGCAGGGAACGATCGAGTTGCCCGAACTGCGCAAGGTTGATGCGGTCTATCATCGCATTGTAAACTACCGAGAACAAATCCGCGAAAAAGATCATCGCAATGAAGACAGCACTGCCAATCATCACCAAACCGGTAAGTATGAGGTGCCACTTAGTGCGGCGATCCGCAATCAGAAACATGGCAAACGCGGAGGTAAGCAAAGCGAGATAATAGCCCCGGCTATGGGTCAGTACCAGCCCGACCAGAAAAATGCCCAACATGCCGATCATGATAACTTTCAAATAAAATTGGCGGGTAACGCCAATGGCTGCAATAAAAAAAGAGCAGCCCAACAGCAGCATCACTTCATTTCTCGGAACCCTGGCAAGCTGGTATTGCCAATCCAGCACCGCTTCGGCCAGTAAGGCCTGGTAGTTATACAAATTAATGGCCAAAACCGCTATTCCCATAAATAGCAATGCGATACCGAATAGTTTTTGAAACTGTAAATCGGCAAAGAAATACCGGTACAGAAAAAAAGGCAGCAGCGGCGCAAAGTAGGCAATTTCGGCAATGGTTCGGGTTGTTTCATCACCGACTACAAAACCCAGTGCTACCCCGTAGACTACAAAACCAATTAGCAGCAGGATGCTGTAATCGACGGGGGTGCGTGCAGGCAGCTTATTGGTTATGGCCAGCGGAATCACACCAAGCGTAAACGCAAGTACGCTAAGGGCATAATGCATGCCGCCCTGGAGCGTCATACCTTCCGGATTTTCAAATAATGCCGCCGCACTTACAAAGATGAAAAGTACCAGCAGTTTCGGATACCGGATACTAATGGCAACACCCAGCGCCGCCAACCCGATAGCCGGTATGGCAAAATAAAACATAGACCCTGCCGCAACCATGATGAAGACTAACAGTACCGCCGTTAAAGCCGATATCAGCCAGAATTGCGGAGATTTGGTAAGATTGACGACAGTGTCCATTCCGGTCAGGAGCGCAGGTAATCAATCAGTTCCCGGTTGTTCTTCCAGACCAGCTCACCGATAAATCCAACGGTAACAAGTAAAAACGTGGAAATAAAGGTAAGGATTACCATAATCGACCGGCGCGGACGATCTTTTACCGGAGCAACTTCAGGCGCATCTACCACCGATACAGACGGTATAGCTTTTATTTCTTCCATTTTGGCCTGTTCGTATATAGGCAGGATAAACTTCTGGATTTCCTGTTGAATCTCCAGACTTTGATCCAGGTACAGATATTCGCTGATGGCATCCGGAAGTTCGGTGATATTGAGCAATAAGTTTTCCCGGTTTTCATCCCGGTAAACATCATCAAGTTTTCGTTGCAGGGTTTCGAACTCCCGCAAAGCCCGTATATATGCCTGATTGGATTCACTCACAGACTGATCCAGCAAATCGAGCCGGATTTCGGATTGTATCAGGTTAACGGTTACCTCCCCGATCAAATCAAAATAGCTGGCAAGTTGCGTTTCAATATCATACAATCCGTATTCACGCTGCATAGCTTTAAGATCAGTACGCAGTTGCTC
>SLQI01000464.1 GCA_007131535.1 Balneolales bacterium
TGCGCATTTGATCCCGAATCAGCTCTGTACCCTGCTGCTCAATTATGTAATTTTGAAGCCAAATGCTGATTACCGTTATTGAAAAAATGGTGAGAATTGCCCCGAGAATTATCCTGCTACCGATAGAAAGTTTATTGAGCTTTTGAGTTATACCCTTCATGTGCAAACTTCTTATTACTATAATTTTAACAAACTTATATACATAGCTATATTACAATATTAGTCTTCCACTGTTTTCCCCATTAGAAGACTTAGATTAATATTCACTATCCTTTTTAACCTATTGTTCGAGTAGGGTGGCACCCAACACGTATGGAATTACCGACCAGTCATCCGGAATTCATTAACCTTTAATCAACGAATTCAATTACTTTAATCTAAAAGGATTCGTCCATATCCGCAATAGCGGATTGATTGTTAAATATCAACCAGTAAGTTACGATCCAATCTTGTGCCCAATCCTTATTTCGTAGGTATACCGTTTATGTATACGAATTTAGCGATACGATCTTATCAGCTTTTTTGAAAAATTTTGTAATCAGATTTAATTAATAGGTTTATTATTTTCACGGCTTAAATTCGGGCTGCAATTTCTTAGCCTGCATTATTCACTCATAATTTTTTTGAGTAATGCAGATTAGAAGCAAATTTTATCAATGATTATTGATGGACCTATGGAACCTACGCTGTTTGATCAACCCTCAGCACAACCACCAGCGATTCCTACGGTAACCGAGTTTACCGGAAAGGTAAAAGCGCTGATTGAAGATCATTTTTATGATGTTATGGTAGAGGGGGAAGTCAGCCAGCCCAAAATCAGCCGGAACGGGCACATGTATTTTACGCTCAAAGACGAGGGGGCGCAGCTGCCGTGTGTGATTTGGCGCAGCACCCTCAACCGGCTTGATCTGCAGCTCGAGCAGGGTCAGCAAATTATTGCGGGTGGCGATCTGCAGGTCTATGCGCCACATGGCCGATATCAGCTCATTGTTAAATCGGTACAACAGGCAGGCCTGGGCACCCTTCAACTCGCCTTCGAACGGCTTAAGAAGAAACTGGAAGAAGAGGGATTATTCGATCCGGCTCACAAGCAATCCCTACCCGAACTTCCCAAAACCGTCGGCGTAGTCACCAGTGCTACCGGCGCCGCATTTCAGGACATCCGGTCTACGCTTGAACGACGCTGGCCCCTGCTGACGGTCAAACTACACCATGCCAGCGTTCAGGGGACATCGGCGGCGGCAGAGATTGCGTCCGCAATCCGTTGGTTTGATCAACACCAGAATGTGGATGTCCTTATAATCGGTAGGGGCGGCGGTTCGCTGGAAGATTTGTGGCCGTTTAATGAGGAAGCCGTTGCCCGGGCTGTCTACGAATGCTCCATTCCCATTGTATCGGCAGTGGGTCATGAAACCGACTTCAGCATTTCCGACTTTGTTGCCGACGTTCGGGCAGCTACCCCAACACAAGCGGCGACCGCCATCGTACCGGATATCAATGAAATGCGCATGTTCGTGGAAGATCAGCAGCGGCGGGTTGAAGAAGCGGTGCGCAGCCAAATTCGCCGGAAAAAAGAGTTGGTCGAATACTACGGCAAAACTTACGCACTGCAGCAGGTGCGTGAAAAGGCAGCGCAGCTCGGCAGAAAACGCATCGACCTGGATCACCGTTTAAAAGCGCGTACATCTGAGTTATTGTATCAAAAGCGATCCCGCTATCAGGAGCTTCACAGCCGGTTGGAACAGCTGAACCCGAAAGCGCCTCTTGAAAAAGGGTTTACCCGGATTTTACAAGACGACTCCTGGATTCGCTCATCTTCGCAATTTAATCCGGAAAAAGAGTTTGAGATCGAGTGGAAAGACGGGAAGGTAAAATCTCCGGGGTAATTAGTGTTTGTAAGAAAGCTCGTTGTGTTTTGAGTAAAAGAAGGTAATTAAGGTAATTGAGGTAATTGAGGGATTAAGGTAAATTGGTACATGGCTCCATTGGTTGTTTATTGTCGACCACCCATAGCAAGCAATTGGTGCCCTTGAACTTTGAACATGGAACTTTGAACTGTTGCCTTTACCTCAATCCTATGATTACCAACTCCCGAAAACCGAGCGGAACGAAGATATTGGCGCTTTCTCAGAGACACTAATTAGTGCCTGTAAGAAAAGTGGTAGTGCCGTAATTCCGATTCATTTACATGATAATCCCGGTTAATACGTAAACATCCTGATGCCATCTCCCTTAATTTTGAAGTATATTTGGGAGGCTTTTTCACAAAATTAATCACAAACTGAAACTATGGCGGTAAAAAAATATCAGACGCATCACGGAATGCACGACCTGCTCCCGGACGAAATCGCGACCTGGCAAAAACTCGAGTCCATAATCCATGATGTAGCCGACCGCCACCATTTCAAGGAAATCCGCACTCCGATACTTGAGCCTACTGAACTCATTGCCCGGGGCATCGGTCAGCTCACCGACATTGTCTCCAAGGAGATGTTTTCTTTTGAGCGGGGGGAGGATCAATATGTTCTGCGCCCGGAGGGTACAGCGCCGGTTGCCCGTGCTTATGTCCAGCACAGTTTACACCAACGGGGCGGGAGTCAGAAACTGTTTTATATTGGTCCGTTTTTTCGTGCAGAGCGCCCTCAGAAAGGCCGTCAGCGGCAGTTTCATCAGTTTGGCGCCGAGCTGATCGGCAGCCCTGACCCTATGGCGGATATCGAGATTATTTCGTTCATGATGGACATTTACAACGAAATAGGGTTGACCGACACCTCCCTCAAACTAAATAGCGTTGGCAACCCCGAATCACGGAAACAATATAAAGAAGCCCTCCAGGATTACTTCCGGCCACACCTGAATGAAATGAGTGAAATCTCACAAAACCGGTTTGAGACCAATCCGATGCGCATACTGGATTCCAAGGAAAAGGAAGACCAGCCCATAATTGAAAACGCCCCGAAAATTGCCGATTACCTGACACCCGAAAGCCAGGCACATTTTGATAAGGTGCAGCGCTATCTTGATCAGCTCGGCATTCCTTACGAGCTCGACTCCCGCCTGGTCCGCGGACTGGATTATTACACCGAAACCGCGTTCGAGCTGATCAGCGACCAAATCGGCTCACAGGATGCTTTAGGTGGTGGAGGGCGCTATGACCTGCTGATTGAAGAGGTTGGCGGACCGTCTACCCCGGCCGTTGGCTTTGCCTGCGGAATTGAGCGACTGCTGCTGGCTGCTGAGGCCGCGAACCTACAATTAGGCACCTCAGCCCCGCTTGATGTCTATATCGTAACCCGGGGTGAAAAAGCCCGCGAATGGGCATTGAATAACCTCAGTACCTTTCGCAGTAAGAGGCTGCGCACCACTATGAATTTCGACGGAAAATCGATGAAGGCTCAGATGAAAGATGCTGACCGGAATGCGGCACGTTACTGTGTTATCGTCGGGGATGACGAGCTGGAAACCGATCGGTTTACCCTCAGAGATATGAGCTCAAGTGAAGAGCAGCCCTATACATTCGAAGACTTAATTCATACCGTAGCAAACTCTAAATAAAATTGCACTGTTTTTTGTTACCGGATTTTCTAAGATTTCGTTATATATATAACTAAGTTTGATGCAAATTGTCTTTTAAGAGGCAATCTGGTGATTTTGTGAACCGAACCCCTGAAAAAGATGGATGCTAAGTGAGGTGCGTTTCCATTCATTAACTGATTTTTGTCACTGCAAACCGGTTTCGTAATCGGGATTTCAATGAGTTATTAATTTTTACCATGCGATATAAAATTCTGATTTTCCTGATCGTCCTTGCTGTTGTTTTGCTTCTGGGCAATTACGTTACCGGCCGAATTATTGCCGGTCTACTTGATGATGTAATACATCAACAGGCTGAAACTCACCTGCCCGAAGCCGAGGTTGAATATGATCGCATAGGCGTTAATCCCCTTTTATCGAGGGTTTATTTGGACAATATTCATCTGGCTAACCGTAATAGCTTCCGGTTTCAAAACCGGCGAGCCGGCATCCATCTTTCAATCCGGGATATTTTAAAAGCTATACGTTCCGATGAGCCGCTTACTGAAATTAAATCCTTCAAAATTACTTTTGAACAGGGAGAATGGGAGGATAAAGTTGACCGGCGCACTCTTGATTTTGCCAATGCCGAGTGGCAGTTCCATGGCAATATGGGGCGACTGTTCAGTCCGGACGGACGCCTTATTGCAGCCGATGATGCACAGCGCATCCTGTTTACTCTGAATCGCCCGGTGTTTACCAATTTTTTTGATCAAACCCCGGTTGCAGATCTTATTGATCCGGTTCCCGAATCGCAATCATTCCGGCGAGTGAGCGGGGTTCTGCAGTACAATCCGGACGACGGGATCACTTACCTTAGACCGCTCAATCTTGAATCCGAGAATCTTGATATAATGGTCAACGGAGAGTTCACATATCCGGAAACCCCTCATGGCTTACTGCAGCCGGCGGACTTAAAGTTTACTTTCAATACCGAAAGCGAACCCGGAGAGACCGTATTCAAGATCAGTGAGGAAGTCGGCCGGTTAAGTGCAAGATCAGCAAGCATATCGGGCGAGGCCCATTATTCCCGGCATGCAGATCAAACCTGGGAATCGGGTCATTACGACATCACGTATGCACTGAGCAGTCCCGTGCTACTGCCTTCCGATCAGCTGCAACAGGAACACGGGACAATGTTTCAGGCTTTCGGCATCGATACCTCACGCCTGCCGGCACGCCGATGGAGCGGGAACATCACTAACTCCGGCTCCGATATAGCAATCCGGGATAACCAGATAGAAACCGCTTATTTTGATGTCGGAATCAATCTGCTGCTCACCACGGCTGAGCCGGGTGAAAACACCGTAGAGGACGGCCGCCTTCGGGTATACAATCAGAGTACGGCTTTCCGGGAGTTTCTGGATGATATAGAGGCACTAAGCGGGATTGACCTGAAACGTGAAGATGAGGAGCTGCTCATCAGATTTCACGGCCCCCCTGGCAACCTCAACTTCGATTTCGGCGAAGCTGAACGTTGAAACCTGAGTTCGATTCAAAATTTTTTTTACCACCAGACGGTGGCTTTGGGTAAATGCGATGTCTGTTGCTGGTTGCTAGTTGATGTAAGGTGAAAAATTAATCAAACTACAGGTAAGTGCCGGTTTAATAAAATATAGGTAGCGCAACGCTGTAAGTTAGCTGATTCTAAGATTGACAACCTCAATACTGTTGTCAGCCATCAGCTTCGCACCCATCCATTTCCGTTGACTTCAGTCAACGGATAAGCGCTTCCCCTCATATTAACGCGGGGCTTTATTCTCGCACCTTTCCCGCTCCTGCACCACAATTCCGGCCATCCCTCTTTTCAAACCGAGGTATCCCTGCATGGAAGGATTTTCAATTTATGTCAAACTACCATTTCGGGGCTAAAGCCTCATAACTTTGTGGGAGCCGTACAACCGTCGGCTGAAGCCGACGGAAATGGATCTTCATTAGCTACCCTACAAAAATTGTACATCCCGTAATAATTCGTGGCACAAAACATTATAGGATAATTGCAAACTTTTAGTCGGACAGCAGTGAGCAAATATTTATCGAACTGAGGTTTGAAGGTCCTTCGGATAAATTAAACAGGGGCGCCTGTGGAGCAGATAGCAAGCCGTCGTACCCACGGTGAAAGATGTTTTTTAAAACCGCGGATTTTCACGGATTAAATACGGATTGTAAGGACTAACCAGCAATCAGTAACCAGCAGCTGACCTTAAACCGGCTCGGCTTCCCCTTTTTCCTTGTGATATTCGAGGAATTTCTCCAGTCCTTCATCACCCATATAACGCTTCAGGATCTTGGGCTCGGTTTTCGTGAGATCAACCAGGATTAACCCATCCA
>SLQI01000065.1 GCA_007131535.1 Balneolales bacterium
ACATTTGAGCTTGGTGCCGGGGGGCGAATGCAATCCGGGGATAATTTTTATGTGGATTTGCCTGGAGGAGTAACCGTTCCGGAAGGTTCGATTTCAGGAGTCAGGGTAAACGGGACGTCCGCGTCAGCTTATGGAGGGTCTAATAATATGGTTACTATCAGTTCACCTAACTCTTTTGAAAACGGTGATGCCGTGGAGATTGAGTTTCGTCGTAGCTCCGGACTTGAGAACCCGTCTCAAGGGGATTACACCCTTGAAGTTTCGACGGATGCGGAACTCGATCCTAAAGAATCTTCAGAGTTTTCAATTTCTGATCCCGATGATTTATCATTTAGTGATGTTGATTTATCTGATACGGAAGCTAATGCTACATCAGCTTATGAGATTGAGTTTTTTACCGGTGATCCCGGTGAACTAACCGGGGGGGAAGATTACATCATTTTTGATTTTCCGTTAACCACTTCAATACCGACGGCATTAAGTACCAGTCAGGTTACCATAACAGCCGATGGGTTCCAGAATAATCCTGAGTCAGTTTCTGTTTCCGATCAGGAGGTTCGTATGGTTGTACCATTCGACATCGATAGCCAGGAGGAAGTAAAAGTTGAGTTCAGCAGCAGCGCTGGTATTCGTAACTCATCTGAAAGCGGGAACTACCAGCTCGTTGCAAAAACTGAAAGGCAGGATGGTGTAACTATCAATGAAGAATCGGAGTCGAATGATTATTCTATAACTTCGGCGACTACTACTTTAGAAAATATACAGGTTAGTCCGAATCCGGTTGATGAACAAGAAACTGCTGAGTATATCATCAGTTTTAATGTAGGCAGCCGTGGGCGTATAGTAGGAGGCTTTAACACCGTCTCAATCATTTTCCCGGATGGGACTGATATAAGTAACCCAGGGACCATTACGATGGATGGCTCTGACGGCACATCAGGTACGGTAGATGAATCATCAGTAGTTATTGATGGACAACAGATTACTTTTACCGTTCCTGATAACGTTTACGTGAATAACAATGGGTCGGCGGAGGTAATCATTGAAGGAATTCAGAATCCGGATGATGGACTATATAACGCCGAAATCAACACTTCGGCAGAGACCGATTATCAGCTTTCATCTACCTATCAGATCGGCGGTACTGCTATAAGTGTTGATAATGTCGACGTTACACCGGCCAATGTTAATGAAACAAGTGAATACACGATAGGTTTTGGCACCGAAGGTGGGGGAGAGATGTTTCCGGGTGGAAGCCGAACCCTGACAATACGATTTCCCAGTGGAACCACGCTGCCCGAAAATATTGGTGTGGGGGATGTGGATGTGGTAACTGATGGAAGTCTTGAAAGTGTCTCGGTCGATCAGGAAAACAGGGAAGTTCAGTTAGGGCTTGATGAACCTGGTGGTGGTGGACAGCCGGGGACAATAGCGTATTCGGTTACAGAAGTAAGATTTGACGAAAATGCAAATGTCACTAATCCTACCGTTCCGGGGGCCGATTATTTTTTACAAGCCTGGACCTCAGAGGATCCCAATCCCCAAAGCTCTGAAAATTATGTATTGAATTCACAAAGTAGTGCTCCGAATTTGACGGATGTATCCGTTTCTCCGACTAATCAGGGGTTTGATGGCGCCGTTTATGAATTTAATTTTGAGCCGGGCCAATTCGGTAGATTAATTGGCGGTACCAGTTTCGGATCCAACGAAATTGAAATTCAGTTTCCAGGTGGATATGATTTGCCCGAATCTATTTCGGCTAATGAAGTTGAGGTGGAGTCTCAGGCGTCGCAGGATATAAGTATTGACGGGCAGGTAGTAACGGTTGTCATGCCTGAAGATTTAGTAATTGAAGCCGAGAATACTGCACGTATACGTTTCGGTAGTGATGCGGGGATAGATAATCCTGATGCCGGAACGTATGGTTTTGCGTTGCGAACCGACGTAGAAAATGATTTTTCCGATGTTGTTAATGTCGAAATTGATGAGGAGTCTGAGTTTACGGTAACCGGCTTAAACCCTTCTTCTCAAACGGTAAATTCAGAGTTTGCCTATTCTATCGACTTCATCCCCGGCACGGCTGACAATATTACAGCGGGTGATGAAATTCGGCTGGATTTTGAGGAGAACACCGAAATCCCGTCTTCCATATCCACAAATTTGATTAACGTAAACGGAGTGAGCTTACAGGAAAGCGCCACGCGTGAAAATGAGCAGACTCTGGTAATTAGAACTCCGATTGATCTCCCTTCTGATACAGAGCACCAAATTAATATCAACAGCCAGGCCGGAATTTTGGCTCCTACCTTAACGGGATCATACAACATAACGGTTCGCCTTGAAGACGGAACCCAGGATCTTACTCCGGACTATGAACTTTCGCCTACTGATTTGACCGTATCCCGTGCCGATGTGGAATTAAGCGGAGGTACCGGCGAATTTCCCGATGAGGTCAATAATGAAGGTGTTACTTATGAAATCACTTTTGATACAGATGAACAGGGGCGTCTGATGCCAGGCGAAAGTACCATAACCGTGCAATTCCCGGAAGATACAGATATTGCAGATGTCTCCGGGGGTGAAATTAATGGTGAAGAGGTACCGGCCGCAGATATTACATTGGATACGGAGGAACTCGAAGTTACACTAACTGTTCCAGAGGGGGCTGAAGTGGGCAATTCCAGTACGGTCGAGTTAGAGATTACTGATGTAGATAATCCAAGTGTTGAAGACAGTTATAACCTTCAGGTACGGACTTCCGTTGAATCGGAGTTTGTTGAAAGTAACTCTTACAATATATCGGCTGCAGGGCCGGTGGAAATTGTTGATTTTCAGCTGAGAGATAGTGAAGGTAATACCTTTGACCCCGAGACAACTCCGGATACAGTGAGTTCGAAAATACGATATGATATAGAGTTTTTTGTTGATGTAGCACTCAGTGTGGATGATAATGTTATAATCCAGTTTCCTGAGGATGTTGACTTGCCTACGTCAATTGAAGAATCTACTTCATTCGAATTCATTGTTGATGGTGATAGCTATCCGGTTAATCCATCTGAAATCAGCCCAAACGAAAGGCGGGTATATTTAGACTTGCCAATCGGGGTTGATGGTGGAGCATTGGGCATCAGAGTCAATGAAGAAGCAGGAATTCGAAACCCGAGCCATCCGGCAGATGCTTCCGAAGAGCAGTATCGGGTTCGGGTTGCCACAACGACGCAGCCGAGTTTTGCCTCAACGGATTATTATGGGATTGTACCATCCGAGGAAACTTCTATAACACAACCTGAAATAAATATTTCCACGGATGATAAGGATGTTCCGGTTGAGTGGACGTGGAATTTTACCACAGGCAGCTATGGAGCTTTAAAAGCTGGTGATGGGCGCATTAAGCTTCAGTTTGAAAGTGATGTTTCCATTCCGGATGAAGACGATATCAGCAGAAGCAGTATACAGGTAAATGGAGATAATAGTTCTGAGGTGGAAGTAAATGGTCAGGAACTGCTTATTACTATTTCGAGCAATACAACTATTGGCAGGGAGTCCGGGGTGGAAGTTGTTATTTCGGAGTCTTCCGGCATAATGTTTTCGGATGAGGTCAATAATCAAAGAGTAGTTACGGAATACGAGATATTAGAAGAGGAAAATGGGAATGGGTATTCGGCACGAACCACAACTGAACCCAATGAAACCTCAAGTGATGGTGATCCGGTAGTTCTTCCCATCATACTGGATACATTTGAAGTTGCTGCTTTGGGGAGCGAAGGGAACCCTGAACTGCAATGGGTTACTACTACAGAACGGGAAAATGAAGGATTCCGGATCCTGCGAAGTCATGAGGTCACTGAAAAGTGGAAAGAACTTGATTTCGTTTCCGGTGCGGGTACAACTACTGAGCCACAAAAATATACCTATATTGATGAAAGTCTTAGCCGTGCCGGTCAATACCGGTACAAAATAGTCCAGGAGGACTACGACGGAACTCAAACCGAGTACGGCCCGGTAGAGTTCACATTCTCGGCTCCCTCTCAATACGAAATGGCGTCTAACTATCCCAATCCGTTTAATCCTGTAACTACCATTCCGTTCAAAATACCGGAATCCTCTGAGGTCTGGATTGATGTATTCAACATCATCGGCGAGCGAGTTCAAACGCTGGTCAACGAACAAAAGGATGCCGGAAGCTATACCGTAGATTTTGACGGCAGCCGTTTAGCCAGCGGTATTTATATCGTTCGATTTCAGGCGGGAGGGGTGATGAAAACAATGGAAATTACCTTGGTGAAGTAGGAGGGATTGAGGTAAATAAGGTAATTTGGGTGATTGAGGTAGGGAGGAAGTTTTGAACTTTGGGGTTTGGATTTAGTTCAAGGTTTAATGTTGAGCGCACTCCGAAAAGTCGAAACTGAACATAAATACCTAAATTATTAAAGTACCAGTCATCCCGGAATCTCCTCTGCTGCCGCTACGTCGTTTCCAGGATGACTACCTAATTTATTTAAGCTCTAAATCTACAATGTTAGCAATTTCGACTTTTCGGAGTGCGCTCAATGTTCAATGTTCAAGTCGGATTGGGGAGTGAGGTGATAAGGTAATTGCCGGAGTTGCCCCAGGCAATCTGGCTGAAAGACTGTGCAGCCAACCAAACCACCTCAATCCCATAAAAAATCCGCATTGCATCCTCGATAATCCGAGGCTAAACAAAATCAATCCACCTTTTCGTATTCCACGATGCGGTAATAATTCGTCGGATAAATCCCTGCCTGCAGAAGTACCGGCCGCAGCGTAAACTGAACATTCAACGTTTTGGGTTTTCCGTCGCTTCCCAGATCAAATGTGACAAACTTCTCCCGTTTGGCCGGGTTGCGCCAGTGGGCACGGAAGGTATCATAATGCCAATGTTCGAGGTCGGCAATTTGAGTTTCATCATCCCAGAACTTGAGTCTCAGGGTTCCGTCTTCATTCAGAGAGACTTCAACCTGATCATATACCTCATCCTCATAGGTGCCGGTAAACTGATTGAGCGATCGGGATGGACGGGTGCCTTCCACACGCCGCGATTCGATTTCGTCTCTTCGGTTTTTGGCGTACTCCATTCGGCTTTCATAAACACTTAGATAGTGTTCATGCCAGTCCCGCCCGTCAGCATCGTCGCCGATATAAGCATCAATAACTTTGCGGGCTACGGCATCCCGGAATGAATTGAAGGTGTTGGTAACCACCACAATCCCGAGATCAATTTCCGGTACCATCATTAAGGTGGTATTCATTCCGTCACTGGCACCGCCGTGACTTACGGTATGGTAGCCCTGGTAGGAACTCAGACTCCAGCCCAGACCATAGGCCCGCATTTCACCATCATAAGGGTTGCCGGAGCTTAAAGCGCGCTGAGCCTGGCGGGTTTCCCTCATAACCTCATCACTTACAAGTCGCTCGCCGTCAATTACGCCGGGTTCACCAAGCTGAAGCTTCATCCAGCGGGCCATTTCGGTAACAGAAGAATTCACCGAGGCTGCTCGGTCAATGAACGTAGCTACATCCGAAATTCTACGGAAGGACGTTATTCCACATCTCATGCCATACATCACGATCAACTTCGTAAATGCAACGCGGCGGGTTATTTTCGCCGCAGTTGGTCTATACTTCCTCGCTATCTTGCCGTTCCGGGATTCTAACTGGGGCGTGACCCTTAATCATGCATACAACGGCGGCGCCCACTACATCCCGGGTCGATTATACTGGATTATGATCCCGATGATCGCGATCACTGGGATATCGATCGGATTGATCCTAATGGCCCAATCCCTTGATCGTGTCTTCAACCCACGCGTACGGGCCCGGCATGCAGAACGGTTAGACGAACCGGTGGACGACGATATCGAAGACGGCGGCGGAAGCCGA
>SLQI01000257.1 GCA_007131535.1 Balneolales bacterium
ACACCGAACCTGACCCGCGAGAAGATCTCAACGGTATGGACATGGGCCGTAAGCTGCTCATCCTCGCCAGGGAAGCCGGGTATCAACTGGAGCCGGCCGATATTGAGATTGAAAACCTGGTGCCGGAAGAAGCCCGTGATCAGGGCGATATTGAACATTTCTTTAAAGTGCTTGAAGCTCACGACGAAGATTTTGCCAGACAGATTGAACAGGCTGATAAAGAGAACAAACTTCTGCGCTATGTGGCCAGGTTTGAAAACGGAAAAGGCCGGGTAAGCCTCGAAAAAATCGATAAGAACCATCCGTTCGCGGCTATCCAGGGAAGCGATAACATCGTGGTGATTACTTCCCGGCATTATGCCGACCGACCCCTGACCGTAATTGGCCCGGGAGCCGGAGCTTATGTAACTTCAAGCGGTGTAATTTCCGATATACTTAAAATCGGCCGGTACGGTTAAATCTATCATGTTCGCGTACAATTATGTAAGAATTTTTGCGCCCGCCACGATTGCCAACGTTGGCTGCGGCTTTGATGTGATGGGGCTGGCACTTAATGAACCTGGCGACGAAATCGTTGTAAGCCGGTCGGATAAACCCGGAGTCCGCATCACGGATATTACCGGGGATGGCGGTCTACTGCCGAGGGATGCTGAAAAAAATACTGCGGGAATCGGCCTGGTTAAACTTTGGGAAAAACTGGGTGCCGAAGGCGGTCTTGAAGTTGAAATCCACAAAAAAATGCCGATGGGCAGCGGACTCGGTTCCAGTGCCGCAAGCGCAGTGGGAGGTGTTGCAGCCTTCAACGCCTTACTGGAAACCCCGATGCCGAACGAACAGCTCTTGCCCTACATTCTTGAAGGCGAGCGTGTAGCCTGCGGCACACCTCATGCCGACAACGCCGCCCCGGGTTTATACGGCGGTTTTGTTTTGGTGCGAAGTTCTGATCCGGTGGATGTCATCCCCATCAACTCTCCCGAGGATTTGTATGCGGCGGTACTTCATCCACATATCGAGATTCTGACCGAGGATACCCGCCGGATTTTACGCAAAAACATCCCGCTCTCACTTGCCGTGCGCCAATGGGCCAATGTTGGAGGGTTGATTGCCGGACTGCTCAACCGGGACTATGATCTCATTTCGCGTTCCCTGCCCGATGTCGTCATAGAGCCGGTGCGCAGTGTGCTTATTCCCGGTTTCGATGCTGTTAAACACAGTGCTCTGGACAGCGGGGCACTCGGTTGTAGTATTTCCGGGTCCGGCCCCTCCATATTCGCGCTTTGCCGGGGTGAAGAGCAGGCACGCAGATCCGGCAAAGCCATGCAACAAACCCTGGACCGCCTGGAGCTGGAAAGCGATCTTTATATTTCACCGATCAACAATGAGGGTCCTAAAATTCTCGAGCGGAAGTGAATTCAGTACTGCAGAATATGCCGGGATTTTGGGATCATTTCCCGGGATCAATTTCTTTTTCGCTGACAATCACTGACTGCTCTGTTGATGCTGAGTTTCGAATCAAATAAAACCCATGAAATTTATCAGTACAAGGGATACGGATACCCCGGTTACACTTCGGGAAGCGGTGATGAAAGGGCTGGCTTCTGACGGAGGGCTTTTTATGCCCCGGGAGATTCCGGTTCTTCCGAAGAATTGGTGGAATAATTTATCCGGTATGGATGATCACTCCATTGCTGCCGGATTGCTACAGCCTTATCTGCAAGATTCTTTTACGCAGCAGGAAATTTTTGACATCTGCCGGGAGAGCCTCACCTTCCCCACCCCGCTTCGTCAGTTGGATGAGCATACCTGGCTGCTGGAATTATTTCACGGGCCGACCCTCGCATTTAAAGATGTAGGTGCCCGGTTTCTGGCGAATGTCATGGAGCGTTTGTTAGCGGAAAAAAATGAGAAGATAACGATCCTCACTGCTACCTCCGGGGATACCGGAAGTGCCGTTGCTCAGGCATTTTACGGATCAGATTTTGTAGACGTTGTAGTTTTGTATCCCTCGGGGAAAATCAGCCGGGTTCAGGAACAGCAAATCGCTACGCTCGGGAAAAACATAGCCGCCCTGGAGGTCCGGGGCAACTTTGATGACTGCCAGCGGATGGTGAAAGAAGCATTCAACAATCGGGAGATCCGGCAGCAGTTACAGCTGACCTCGGCCAACTCCATTAATATCATGCGTCTGCTGCCTCAGATGATTTATTATGCTTTGGCAGTGCGGGATTTAAGCAGATCAGCCAATACCCCGGTTTTTTCAGTTCCGAGTGGAAATTTCGGCAATCTCACTGCCGGTTTAATCGCCCATAGGATGGGAATGCCGGCTGAATACTTTATCGCCGCCTGTAATGCCAATCACGTTTTTCCTGATTTTCTGGAAACCGGATCCTACACTCCTCATCCGAGCTTAGCCACTCTTTCCAATGCTATGGATGTAGGGGATCCCAGTAATTTTGAAAGAATGCGGTTCCTGTTTGGAGATGAAGTAAGCTCATTCCGGGATAACCTCCGCAGCCGAAGCTATAATGACGAGCATATACTGAGGGCTATCACCGAAGTATATCAGAAATATCAATACATCGCAGACCCCCATACGGCCGTCGGGTGGTTGGCATGGCAGGATTTCCGAACTGCTTCGGAGCCTTCACCGGGGATTATCTTGTCAACAGCGCATCCGGCAAAATTCGGGGATACAGTTATACAGGCCATCGGCCAGGAGCCTGAAATACCGGAGCGGCTCGCGCGCAACCTCGATCAGGATAAACTTTCGGTAACCATTGATAGTCAAAGTGAGGCCTTATTCGACTATCTCCGGCAGAAGTAAGAAAGTCACTTTATTGTTATAGCTTTGCCAATGACTGAGTATTTTAGCCACGGATTAACGCGGATCTGCCGGTAGTGTTTGTTGCAAAACTATCAAATATTTACTCTGTTTTTATAGCCGGTTTTATCTTCATGCAACTAAGTCGCGCTGCCCCCCCCCACTTGTTGTCATTTCGAGATCCTAATCCCACCTTCGTTGGCACTGTTGATAAGGTGACAGAAATCTACCAAAAACCTAAACGCCGGCCGAGTGCGCTGTGTCCGACTACCGACGGATCCCCGCACCGGCCCATTATCACCACGCGTGCTCACGTCGTAGCCGGACATCACATCAATACTGATGCATTTTATCTTTGAGCGTTTTATTCAGTAGTTCGCGGGCTCTGAACAGGTGAGCCTTTACAGTTCCCAGCGGCTGGCCGATTTCTTCTGAAATCTCATGGTAGCTTTTTTCTTCCATGTGCCGCATTTGAATTACCCTGCGATACTTTTCCGGAAGCTGTTCAATGGCTTCTTCCACCATGTTTTTACGCTGCTGTTTAATCAGCGGCTCATCCGTTTCGGAATGGGGATCGGCCGGCTCAAAATGCATTTCCCCGTCTTTTCCTTCCACCGGCTCATCGAGGGAATAGGTTTTGAGCTTTCGCTTCCTGAGATAGTCAATACTATGATTCGTAGCGATGCGGTACAGCCAGGTTGAAAACGCATAACTTCGGTTATAGGACTCAATGCTGTTGAATGCTTTGGTGAAAACCTCCTGAATGAGATCCTCCACCATCTCCTGATTTCGTACTATTTTAACGATATGGTAGTAAAGCGCACGATTATATTTCTCCATCAGCCGGGCATATGCCGATTCATCCCCCTTTAGGGCCCGGTTAACCAGTTGTAAGTCTTCCTGGCTGCTCTCGGATTGGTTGGAATTTTGCTGTGATGCCTGATCCTCGGACGAAGACATGAATTTTAACATTAGCAGGTGTTGTGCGTAAGTAAATTAAAATACATAATGACGGAACACTTTTAAACAAAAGTTTACATGAAGGATGTTAAAATTACCGCATCCATCAAAATAACGCTGAATCATTCTTACAAAGGTGATATTTTTTTCATTCATTCAAAACACAAAATGAATTGAAAGCCAGAGTACTACAAACTACCGGAAGTTGGTATAAACTCGAAACCGAAACAGGTGATGTTTTGGACGGTCGTCTGCGGGGTAAACTCAGACTCAGCGACCTGGATGTAACCAATCCGGTTGCCGTGGGCGACCTGGTCTCTATTGAGATTGAAGAGGATAATACAGCCTCCATCTTCGAAATTGAGGATCGCCGGAACCTGATACTACGTCAATCCACCCGACAGGGAAAGCATGTCAAGAATCAGATTATCGCCGCCAATGTGGATCTTGCAGTAGCCGTCCAGGCTGCGGCTAAACCAGTCCCCAAACCAGGTTTTATAGATCGTTTTCTGGTCAGCTGTGAAGCTTACGGAGTAGAACCGGCCATCGTTTTCAACAAAATGGACCTGAGCAAAGGGAAAAAGGAACAAAAGGTTAATGAACTTACGTCCATCTATCTGTCCCTTGGCTATACCGTCCTGCACACTTCCATTCAGGACCCCGGCTCCATAGAAGCGTTTTCCGGGTTGATTAAAGACAAGCTTGTGGTATTAGTCGGCCACTCCGGGGTCGGGAAGTCTTCTTTAATCAACGCAATAGACCCGGAGCTGAATCTAAAAATAGCCGAGGTTTCAAAGTCCTCGGAAAAAGGCCGCCACACTACAACGTTCGCCCAGCTGCACCGGCTGTCCAACGGAGCCATGCTGGTAGATACGCCGGGCATCCGGGAGTTCGGCCTGGTTAATATCGAACCCGGTGAACTTTCTCTTTACTTCCCGGAGATGAAAACAGAACGGGAAAACTGTCGGTTTTACAACTGCACTCATGAACATGAACCCGGATGCTCTGTAATTCAAAAGGTAGAAGAAGGGATGATTTCCAGTCAGCGGTATGAATCGTATCTTAATATCTTGTACTCCCTGTAACAAAGTAAGTGTACTGATTCTGATAATTGACAGGGTGGTTATTGGTAAAAATAAATAGTTATCTCCGGTTTATAATCGGTATCAGTTATAGATCAGACCAAAACACAAACCCGCTCCATGACCCATTTAGAAATTTTTTTTCGTAAACTATACCTGTGTGATCACCAAATAAACTCTATAGCAGTAAAAGAAGGAGGATTTATGCAACGCGTTGCAGCTAAGGTGGCTTCTTTGTTCAGCCTGACCCTGGTTTTGTTTTTATTCTTATTATTTCCCGGACGCGCCGATGCGCAATTAGGCGGTTTCGGTTCTATGATTCAAGGGGGAATTGAAGACGGTGAGGCGTTGGCCACCGAGTATTTACGACCATTCGGCAGTGGCTTCGGGGCCGACCTGAATACGGGATGGACCAACACGGCACCTACTCATCGTACCCTTGGCTTCAGTGTCAATATCAGAACGGGAATTGCCGTCGTTCCGGATGTAGACCAAAGCTTTGACGTAGCAGCTCTCGACTTTAATAACCTCAGATTGGGCAACCCGTACCTTCAACCCTCATATACAAATAATTTTGAAGTGAACTATATCAGGGCATGGCCAAACTTTATGTTTACAGGAGGTGTGTTCCATCGTCATACTTCCAATGGATTAACACGATTGTACGTACCCTTTCATCAGGGCGCCATGGTGACCTATACCAATGCAGGTGTAAACAATAATACAGGTTTGGAGGTTATTAATTACCTTACTTTAAATGATAATTATGACTTTACCATTACTGGCAATTATTTTCATTCACAGGTGTCAGGTACCATAGAGGGAGAATCGTACAGAAACCAGAATTACTCCTGGACGTTAAGTCTTATGGGCAATATGAACTGGCCCGGGATTTTGAGTGCACAAGTGTCGGCTTATTATTGGGGCCCAAGGGTGTTTCCTCAGGGCCAAACCGAACCAGTATTCAGTATGAACATTGGTCTTAGGAAAAATGTGATTAACAATCAGGGCACTATA
>SLQI01000157.1 GCA_007131535.1 Balneolales bacterium
AAGAATGTAGCTCTAACGAAGGAGAAACTTTAGTTGTCAGTTTTTCAGTGATCAGTAAGCAGTTGTCGGTTGGTCACCACTGATGCCGGCCGAGTGCATCCCCGCACCGGCCCACTATCACGCCGCGTCCCCGCGGTGTATGTTGATGACCTTCCCATAGATCACTCAGCCACTTTTTATAACAGACTCACCTTCATCCCTCGGGATATTATAGTTTGGAAAACCATGAGTTCGAATTTTTGCTCCCGATAATATGATCACTCCGGAAAATTCATGCTGCCCATCAACCCATAAAATCCGTGTATATCCGCGTCCATCCACGGCAAAAAAATCCGTATCCCATCCGCGGTTAAACAAACACGCCACGGATGAATTTACTTAACCAGCATCATCTTCCCGGTCAGCCGGCCGGATCCTGATCGCTCATGGTGTATATCAATGGTGTATAGGTACACGCCCGAAGCATAACCGGAAAGGTCAACGGGAACGACAACCTCACCACGGTTCGCTGAACTCCGGTACTCCTTGACAGTCTGCCCGTTGAGGGTTGTAATTTTAATGCTGTAGTCGGCCCGAACAGGCAGATGAAACTTGATTTGGGTTGTCGGATTAAACGGATTCGGGAAATTACCTTTCAGCTCAAACTCTTTGGCCATCAATTCCTGCTCTGCCGATGTGGACACCTCTTCTTTGGCCCCCTCTTCAATCCACTGTCGAATAGCCGCAATTTCTTCGTCGGTAAGCGGTGTGCCGGGGGGCATGCGGTCTCCGTACTCGGGTTCCTCATTTTCGATTTTATCTACCAGCGGACTTTCATCCGGTTTTCCCGGGATAACTATCAGGGTGTCATATAGTTCCCCTACACTATTCATAACGGCTTCGTAGTCAACCATATTTACCCCGCTCCGGGCACTTACATTGTGGCAGGATACACAGCTTGCATCGAATATGGGCTGAATATGGTCGTTATAACTGATAGAATCAGTCTGCACTTGATTGAGGTTAACTAAAAGAAACATCAGGACAAATAGACTCATAATTCTCCCTTTAAGGATTATTTACTTAAATCGTAGTATTCCGAAAATAGACAGGCGCTTGCATATTTAAATCAACAGGAAATAATTACACACCGGTATCCCGGCTGGACATATTGAGCAGAAAAAGTGCCAACTTAATTTAGTATACAGGTAAGCTAAGCAAGGATTTTCTCTAACTAAGAAAACCAGACGCCGTTCCACCGGGAAACTTGATCATCTAAAAGAATATTTATATATTTATATCCAAAAATCTTAAAACCTGAAATAATTATTATGAGTGAAGCCATCCAAATTACCAAACAGGCACTGGTTTATATTGACCGGGAGCATTACAAAACCACTATTGATACTGCCGGGCATCAGATTATTGCCGATGAACCCGAAGACAAAGGGGGAACAAATCTGGGTCCGGACCCCTTTTCGATGTTGTTATCATCCCTGGGCAGCTGCGTTGTTATTACCCTGCGCATGTATGCGGATCGCAAAGAGATGGATATCGATCGGATTGCTGCCGATGTAACTATGGACAGCGATCAGAACATAAATGTCGCTATAGAAATTGACGGAGATATCACCGACAAGCAGCGCCAACGCCTGAAGCAAATCGCGGATATGTGCCCGGTAAATAAGTTCCTTATGAAGGAAGCCTCGATTACAAAAGAAATCGTCTGAGCTGATCATCGTCAGACTCGGGTGCTAAAAATCTGTGATCGTATAGCAGGTTAAATAGTGTCTGTAAGAAAACTCATGATGCCATTTAGAAACAACAGGTAATTAAGGGAAATCAGTAGATTAAGAAAAATTGGGTATTTGGCTCCATGAGTTGCTTTAAACCCAACCTGAATTCCTGAATTACCGAATATACGGCACCAGATCTTGGCATTTATTAAGATACCGACTGTTTTCTACTGGCACTAAATAGGAGTTCCGGGTGATCTTTGTGTAGTAATCGGTAGAATGGGAAAAAAACTGCCGGAGAGCCGGTGGCAAAACCGAAACTAAAATCAAAGATTACCCTATATGTTAAATAAAGTTCATGCGGTTACTTTAATCTTATTCTGTGTTGGACTGGCATCATGCGATCTGTTTAGCGACACAACCTCATCCGACCCATCAGATCTGCATCTGGATTCAGAAATATGGAATGAATTTTATCAGGCAGAGGTCGAAGCCCCGGAAAAAGAGGAGCTGTCCGATAAGTTCAGGGAAGATGCCCTGCGTTTGGCTTTGAGGTTAGCATTAGACTCCGATGACTCGTACGATGAAGTATACCCGCCCACTGACATCGCAGATGCTATAGAAAATGCGATACTGTTGATTTACAACAATCCGGAACTGGAAGGTTGGGAAGAGGTTTTTAAAGAACATCAGATCAGTCCGTTACCAAACCCCAATATGTATGAAATGAATGTAGGGGTTGAGGATACTACCGGCTGGGCACAGCCCTGGTTTGAAGGGGAACGTCTGACCGGCAAGGAAGAAGTGGATCAGTTAATGCTGGAGTTTGAGTTTGAGGTTAAACAAACATTACAAAACCTCCGGTCGGTAACCCTAAAAGCAGATCTGCCCCTGAATCTGATGCAGGTCGGCAGTTTGTTTGAGGATGTGGACGGCATTCGCTATGCTGAGCCGAACTCTGCTATGGGAGACGGTGATGACATTCAAATATGGGCAGACAGAGACATTTTACACTTTGAATTCAGCCACGGTTGGGGAGATTGCCCTTCAGGTTGTATTAACCGAAAAACCTGGGAGTACCGTGTAAGTCCGCAAGGGGATGTGGAATTTGTGAGGTAAGTATTATAATTGGCTTTTCTTGTGGATTAATAAAACTTTCATCCTCTGATCTTTTCGTAAAAAATAAAGCCGGACTTGTTGATCTAAGCAATCAGCAGGTCCGGCTTTTTTTTTAATAATCTTTTGCTTTCCAATTTTGGCGGCACATCCCGAAGTTTAGAAATTAGGTAAATTAGTGATATTACAATAGCTTTTTGCAAGTCAATAAATAATGTGGTTACTTGCATTAAGACTCCCCCTAAGAGGGCTTTGCTAAATCAGCTCTTTTTGGCTGATAACGAAGATAAAGCAAAAGCACAAAGACTGATCGTCAAATTAGCTTGCCGGTCAGATGAGTATTCATGGTTGATATAAATCGGAGTGAATGATGAAAATAAGATTAATACCTCTTGTAGGATGTGTTTTGGCCGTCAATATTTTCGGATTGGATTTTTCTTATTCCAGTCCTTCTGCTAAACAATGGAATGATGGTTCGGTGATCGGTTCGCTCGCTGAGATAGCAGCTCCGGAGCTTGCTGACCCAGAACATGAAGCAGTTGATATGGTTCCTATGCCTGTTTTTAAATGGCAGACAGTAGATATTGCGGAAAGCTATGTTATCCAGGTAGCCGGGACTGATGATTTTTCAGAGCCTGATATTGAAGAAACTTTAGAAGATACGGCGTATGTCTCCGATCATTCATTGGATTACGAATCAAACTATTTCTGGCGGGTTCGAAGTGTAGATGGTGATGAAGATAAAAGCGATTGGAGTGAAGTACGGAGCTTTGAGACCAAGGAGTCCCCGTTTGAAACCGGTTCAGGTACCGAAAGTGATCCCTATGAAGTAGCTACACCCGAGCAGCTTGATGCTACCGGGGAGCGTCGGGACCGATATTTTATTCAAACTGAAAATATTGATCTTTCCGGAATTGAAAATTGGGACCCTATAGGAGAGGACGATATGCCGTTTACCGGAAATTACAACGGGGGCGGATATGTCATTACAAATCTGACCATCGACCGGGAAGAGAGTGACACGGGACTCTTCGGAAGAACATACGGCGCTATGTTGCAAGATATCTCATTGCAAAATGTAGACGTAACAGGTGGCGGGCAGACCGGAGCTTTAGTTGGAAACTTCAGGGAAGGCTCCGTGCTTTCAGGTTCAACGGTAGACGGAGGTACCGTGACCGGAACATCACGCGTTGGTGGAATGGTAGGTCAATCAATCCGAAATAATCCGATGATATCGGACTCCCATGCTGAAGTAGAGGTAACTGCGGAAGATATGGCAGGCGGCTTTATTGGCTGGAAAAGGCATACTGAAATCACAAATTCTTCAGCCTCCGGCATGGTGGACGGGGAAACACATGTAGGCGGTTTCCTCGGCTATTTTGTTCAGGGTCAGCTTATCAACTCTTATGCGGACAGTGAAGTAACCGGGGTGGAAAATGTCGGAGGGCTTGTAGGCCTTACATCAGGAATTTCCGCTGAAATCAACCAGTCCTATGCCACAGGTAAAGTAGATGGAACTACTAATGTTGGCGGGCTTGTCGGGCATCACCAATCGGGATCCCGATCGGAAGCCCGGGTGTATGAATCGTTTTCGGCGGCTGAAGTTAGTGGGATATCGAATGTCGGCGGACTTTTTGGTTTGGTGGAGTCAGGTGCTATTGTGGAGGACGCTTTTTGGGATATCGAAAGCAGTAATCAGGAAGATGGTGTTGGTAGTGGGTCGTCAGCCGGAACGACCGGGCTGGAAACGGGCGAAATGACGGGAGAATCAGCAGAAGATCATCTGGAAAACTTCGATTTTGATGAAGTCTGGGTTGTTACTTTCGATTACCCTGCCCTCTACTGGGAGGAAGTGTTTACAGAAATTAATTCCTTTGCGCTTGCTGCACCGGATGATCAAGCCGAAATTAATGTTGACGGTACTCCGGATGAGAAGTTGACGCTGCGCTGGTATCCAGCCGAATCAGCCGGAGATGAGCAAATCACTTATAAGTGGCTGTTTGATGAAGACAAAAACTTTGAAGATCCGCAGCTTTCATATAGCTCTGATAATGAAGGCATGGATACGACATTAACACTTTCCTATCAGCAACTTGATGATTTTCTGGCTGAAAGTGATGTTTCCGAAGGAGATGCGCTTGAGGGGTACTGGACCGTTGAGGCTTCACAGGATGAAGCATACCGCAAGGCGGAAAGCATTTTTGAGCTAAGCCTCATACGTGGGCAGGTAACAAGTACTGAGATAATCAGCAGTGTTCCTAATGAGTTTGCGCTGGAGGCTAACTACCCCAACCCGTTCAATCCCGGTACCCGGATTAGCTATGAGCTTCCGGAGCAAGTCTCGGTAAAACTGGAGGTGTATACGATACTTGGCGAACACGTTGCCACGCTGGTAAATAAGAATCAGGATGCCGGTCGCTATACCGTGGCCTTTGATGCCGCAGGGTTATCCAGTGGCACCTATATCTACAGGTTAGAGGCAGGCGAATACAGCGAATCCAGAACCATGATGCTGGTTAGATAGTAGTCATAGTTTGCAGGACAGAAAATGGGTCCGGGGTATTCGGAACGATGCTCCGGATCTTTTTTATTATCCGGGAAGCTATTTCAAGCTCAGAAAGTGTTAGGGTAAAACTTTCGCGGAGTTATCGATCTTATCCGAAAAGGTATTTTCATTATCAGACTGATAAATTATGCATAGCATTTTTGGCTAATCACTCAAGTCAGTTGAGGTTAATGACGATCCTAATCAAACAATCATTATGAAATATCTGCTTCTTTTTTTTATGTCAGCTTTCACCCTGCAAGGGTTTCAACAAGATAAACCGGCTTACCAAATTTTTGATCAGGAGGGTAACTCCAAAGAGTTTAATGAATTTATACAAGCGGCGCTGGACGCTGATATGGTTTTTTTCGGAGAGCGGCACAACAACCCCATTGCCCACTGGCTGCGACAGGAAACTCTCGCCGAACTTTATGAAGCGGATGAAAAAGAGCTCATCATCGGGGCTGAAATGTTTGAGCGCGACGACCAGCTGATATTAGAT
>SLQI01000001.1 GCA_007131535.1 Balneolales bacterium
CCCTCTCCGAATACCGACCGGGATGCGATACGGGAGCGATACGGAGCCGGTCCGGAGGACTTCATTTTTCTGTTTTACGGGCTGATAAGGGATTATAAAGGCCTGGATATCTTTTTCCACGCCTTGAATGAAATCGACCCGGCCCGCCACAGGATCAAGGTCATCGTCGCCGGTGAGTTTTATACACGCAAGGCGCCTCTGCTGGATATTCCGGAGGAATCAGTACGCCGGCACATCCGTATTGAAGACCGGTTTATACCGGACCGCGAAGCCGATGAACTTCTCTACGCCTCCGATGTAATGGTACTGCCCTACCGCTCGGCAAGCCAAAGCGGGATTCTTGCCGACGCTGTCAATTTTCAGTTGCCGGTTATTTGCACCGACCTGCCGGGTTTTACCGATGTTATTACAGATCAAAAGCACGGGTTGATTATCCCCCGGGAATCACCCAAAGCACTCGCACGGGCCCTGACTGAAATGGCGGATCCGAAAAAAATAAGTACTATGAAAGAACATCTCGCCGCTTTGCGTAAACAGTTAAGTTGGGAGGAGTTTACCGGTCAATTCTGGTCTGCCCTTACCGCCAAAATTGAAAAAGCGTAATCCCGGATATTGACAAAGCCGGTTTGAAACAGTATTTTTAGGATTCTGTAACAGATTTGATTTTGATCTTTGATTTACTGTAACAGAAAAACGCATTGTGCACTAAGATCGGGTTGGAAGCGATCGGATTATATCAGAACGTCTCCAGCCTTTTTAGTTTACTGAAACTATGAGGTTTTCTTAACTGAGCACATTTGAATCGGGGCGTAGCGCAGTCCGGTAGCGCATCTGCTTTGGGAGCAGGGGGTCGCTGGTTCAAATCCAGTCGCCCCGACTAATCAGTTACAAGAAACCTCATTTTCCGGCAATAATTTGCCGAATCGGTGCGTCTTAGTTGTGCACTACGCCCGAATAGTTCAACTGGGCCGGCGTTACACAAGCGCCCGTAGCTCAACTGGATAGAGCAACTGCCTTCTAAGCAGTAGGCTACAGGTTCGAGTCCTGTCGGGCGTACCAGGTACAATGTAAGGCGACATGGCCGAGGGGTTAGGCAGAGGTCTGCAAAACCTCGTACGGCGGTTCGAGTCCGCCTGTCGCCTCCAATGCCGCGTTCGTCTAGGGGTCTAGGACGCCGCCCTTTCACGGCGGTAGCACGGGTTCGAATCCCGTACGCGGTACAAGTTCAGTGATCAGTTGGAAAGTATGTCCGTGATCACTGATAACATGGAGCCTGTAGCTCAGCTGGTTAGAGCGCCAGGTTGTGGCCCTGGAGGCCGTGGGTTCAACTCCCATCAGGCTCCCTCTTTTTCAGTATTTCAGTGTGAGTGATCCGTAACATTCCGGATGCTTGTTGTTTCTTTTACATGCCGCGTTCGTCTAGGGGTCTAGGACGCCGCCCTTTCACGGCGGTAGCACGGGTTCGAATCCCGTACGCGGTACAAGTACAGTGAACAGTTGGACAGTGTGTCAGTGATCAGTTGTAATTAAGTTGATCACTGGCACACTGTTTACTGTACACTGATAATACCGGCCAGGGTGTTACTTCTCCGGAACCTGCCGGATTTATATCAAAGCTCTTCTTTACCCTTCGTTAGCTCCGGAGCCCTTCCCTTTTAGCTTTTCAGTTTTGCGGCAAAATCCGAAAAGGTATATCAGCGGCGGCTGGTCTGAAAACTGTTTTATCTACTTGTGAGCTAACCTTCTGCGTAGTTCAGGCAAATTATTCTTTCACGGCTACGCCTACTATACCGGTCCCTTTTTCACTTTTTCGTCCGGCGTCTATGCGGTTTAGGATCATGCCGGGAATAAGGGTCAGCAGATACCAAAACGGCAGCAGCACCATGGCTCCGAACCCGATGTTGGTCAGCCAGAGCATGGGGTATTTGATTAATATGACCCAGGCGGCATGACCGTATTTGCCGTACGTATAATGCACATCCACCGGCTTTAGCCCGGCTTGCTGCATTTTTTCACTCAACTCCTCTACGCTGTATCCGACCCGCGCGTGTTCATCAACAAAAAATTCATCCTCCCCGGCATCTTCTTCGGCGTAGACGGAAGGAGAATGGACTACCAGTTTCCCCCCTTTTTTCAGTGAATCCGTCAGCCTCCGCATCACCTCCACATCTTCGGCAATATGTTCAAGTACATCCACACACAAAACTATCTCATACTGTTGTGGCTGATCCCATGCAAGCAAGTCAGCCTGCTCAAACCGGATGCGGTCATTCCATTTGGAGCGCTCGTAATAGTAGCGGCAGTCTTCTATATAGTCTTCTTTTATGTCTACAGCATAGACTTCAGCATCGGGAAAATACTTTAACAAATGGCGGTCGTATTGACCGAATCCACAACCGGCATCGAGTATTTGGCTGACAGGATTTTCAGATCCGGCAATGCCGCGAAGTTTCCGGCGGACATGCCAGCTTCTCAGAAAAAAAAGATCCAGTATCAGGTAAAACAGCCTGCGCAGAAACCGGTTGCGGCGGATAACATTGGCAAATTTGTCTTTGGTGGGATCATAGGCAATCTTACTCATAGACGGGAACGGATATTGACGTGATCAGCGGCTTCCTTATTCTGACTTTGGGTCCACATTTCCCCGAGAAAACCTATGGAGAAAAACTGACCGCCCAGGAGTAAAAACAGAATCCCGAACCACAGCATGGGCCGGTTGGTCAGGTATACTTCAAAAAACAACCGCATGATGGTCAGATACAGAACGATCCCGCCCCCGATGAGTAAAAACAAGGTGCCGATAGAGCCAAAAAAATGCATCGGACGGCGCACGTATGAGCTCAAAAACAACAGGGTAAGCAAATCCAGAAATCCCTTGATAAACCGGGACAACCCGAATTTGGACTCTCCGTGCACTCGAGGCCGGTGATTGACCTTTTTTTCGGTAATGCGGTTATACCCCTGTTCCTGTACCAGCATCGGGATATACCGGTGCAGCTCCCCGTACAACCTGATATCTCTGATGACTTCACTCCGATAGGCTTTTAAGCCACAGTTAAAATCGTGCAGGCGGATACCGGTAGACAGCGACGTCACATAATTGAAAAACCGTGAGGGGATCGTTTTGCTGATCGGATCTTTTCGTTTCTGCTTCCACCCGCTCACCAGATCATATCCCTCTTTGAGTTTTTCAATTAACCCCGGTATTTCAGCCGGATCGTCCTGCAAATCCCCGTCAATGGTGACAATGTAATCTCCGGAGGCTATATCGAACCCTTTCTGAAGGGCAATACTTTTTCCGTAGTTTCTCCGGAAACTGATTCCCCGCACATTATCGTTTTCTTTGTGCAGGTTTTGAATTATTTCCCATGAGCGATCCGAGGAGCCATCATCGATAAATATAACCTCGTAGGTGTATGGTGACTGCAGCGCCTGATCAACCTGCTCAAATAATTCAGTTATTGATTCCTCTTCGTCCAACAGAGGAATTATTACACTTATTTCCGGTGTATGTGTTGATTTATCAGTCAAATGTTACGCTTTATAATCTTTAATTACTGGAACCTTGCTAAACCCGCTCCGAAATGTTCAGTAACGCCGGTAAGAACTCAACCAATTTGGAATTTTCGGAATGGACTCAAGTTTGATTAATAAATAATATATTTCAGAAATAAATTCGAAACCAATATGTTGCTGATCCACAGGATGATGAAAGCGCAAAGTTAACTAAAAGACGATTGAGCTCTAAATGAAAAAACTATATTACAGTATCGGCGAGGTTAGCAAATTCGTAGGCGTTGAGCCCCATGTGCTCCGCTATTGGGAACAGAAATTTACGCAATTAGCTCCTTCAAAAAACAGGGCGGGGAAACGGGTATACACCGACTCAGATCTGGAGTTAATCTGCAAACTCAAATCGCTGATTGTTGATCAAAAATACAGTACCGCCGGGGCACGTAAAGCACTTGACGAATCTTCGCAGGATAAAGAGCAAACCGAACTGCCGGCTTCTGTTGTGAATGACCTGCAAAAAGTTCGTGTTTTATTAAATGACCTGCTATCTCGCATTTAATCAACGGAATAAACTCCGTTTATACTGATGAAGAAATGGATTCCCATTTTTCCGCTAAAACTGGTCCTTTTCCCCGGTGAAACGATCCCGTTGCATATTTTCGAGAACCGCTACCGGGAGATGATCTCCTATTGCCGCAGTAACAACGAATATTTCGGAATTGTAGCCAAGTTCAGCTCCCGCCTGCCGAGAATAGCCTGTCTGGCGGAAATCGCTGAAATCACCCAGGAATACTCCGACGGCAAACTGGACATTCTGTGCAAGGGAAAAAACCGATGCTACATCTACCAATTCGACGAGAGTAAAAGCTATCTGCTCGGGGAGGTTGAAGAGTTTGATGATTTTGTGGATGACTTAAACGACCCGTTGGTTGACCTGAAAAAAGAGGTTACTCAACTCTATGAAGAGCTGATGAATATTGCTCAAAGCCAGCTCAATATTCCGGAGCCGCAAAAACCGCTTGTTGCCTACGACTACGCCCATCAGGTCGGGCTTTCCCTTGAGCAAAAACAGCAACTGCTTGAAAAACGCTCAGAACGGGAGCGACTTGAACTGATTCGGAACCACATGCAGGAAGTCATGCCGCGAATAAAAGCTTATGAAGACATGAAAGAAAAAGTAAAATCCAACGGGCACTTCCGAAACTTTCCGGATACATAGCGGATCATTGATTTTTTTGTGATGCAACAGAATTAAACTAATAGCCAATCAAAAATCATGGAACTTACCTCAAAACATTTCGACAACTTTTCTCTTTATACTATTGATTGTGGACGATTTAAGCTCGATGGCGGTGCCATGTTCGGCGTGGTTCCCAAAACACTTTGGGCCAAACAAATACCTGCTGATGACAAAAACCGCATCCACATGGCCTTACGCTGCCTGCTGATTCAATCGCGGCAAACCGGTCGCAATTACCTGATTGATACCGGAATCGGCAGTAAGTTTGATGATAAGTTCAATAAGATTTACGGGGTTGATACCAGAGAATACAACCTCGATGCTTCGCTCAAATATCACGGTTTTTCCCGGGAGGATATCACCGATATTATTTTCACCCATCTTCATTTTGATCATTGCGGGGGAACCACCGAATGGCAGAACGGGGAGTCGATTATCGCTTTTCCTAAGGCAAATTTGTGGGTGACCAAAACCCACTGGGAAACCGCCATCAAGCCTAATGCGCGTGAAAAAGCCAGCTTCCTCAAAGAAAACATCGAGCCGCTGGCAAAAAGTGACCAACTTCAATTAATTGATGAGGGTTACGAATTTGAGCCGGGTCTTACCCACCGGATCGTCAACGGGCACACCATTGGTCAACAGCTGCCGTACCTCCGGGCCGGCTCCACACACCTTATGTTCGCCGGAGATTTATTCCCCACCTTCGCGCACCTGCCGGTACCCTGGGTAATGGGTTACGATATGCGGCCGATCAATACGCTTGAGGAAAAAGCTCAGATTCTGCCTGAATGCGAGTCTACTCCCATCCACCTTTTTATGGAACACGACGCGCAGCAAGAAGTCATCACCGTGCGAAAAGAAGGGAAAAACTTCACCATGGACAAAGGGATGACACTGGAAGATCTCCCGTAACTTGTTTTCATACAGGCATTGCTGTACCCAGCCCCGGCCGTCCGACTTTTGATTGCCGGGGCAGTTTTTTTATTAGTGTCTGTAAGAAAACTCATGATGTCATTTGGAAACAACAGGTAATTAAGGTAAATCAGTAGATTAAGAAAAATTGGGTATTTGGCTCCATGAGTTGCTTTAAACCCAATTACCTGA
>SLQI01000083.1 GCA_007131535.1 Balneolales bacterium
CGTACCGACTCACTGCACTATACAATCGAATTGAGCACCTCAGAAATGGAAGAAGTTAAACTTCACCGAACCGATGGCCTCAACCTTAGCATTGGGGGATCATTCCGGTTCCGGACTAAAATTAACTGAGGAATAAACTCCTCTTGATACCTCAGGGTTATTGGAGTAACTGTTTACCTTAAAAGCAACTGTTACTCCAAACCCCTATATTGGTGTTTATGATTCTGTTTGTATCAGCACTTACAGGGGAAGCTCAACCCGTAATCGATGAGCTGAAGTTAAAGCAGCAGTGGCAGGTCAGCAGTCAAAAGTATTATGCGGCTGACCGTTACGGCTTGGTGGTTACCGGGATGGGGAAAGTAGCCTCGGCTACCGGTTTAACAAGAGTGCTGACCATTAACCCGGAAGTTCGGTTGGTTGTAAATCTCGGTTTGTGCGGGGCAAAAGATAAAACCATCCCGCATGGACGTATGTTTGCCATTCGTTCCATCCGGGATCACAGCTCCCAAAAACTGTATCTGCCTGATGTCATCGCCCGCCATGAGCTGTTTGAAGCCGATTTGGAAACCTGGGATCACCCGGTAATGGGCAAACACCGCGACCAGATCAAAGGGGATTTGGTAGATATGGAAGCTTCCGGATTATTTCAGGCGGCCTCTATGATGCTGGAATCTCATCAGATCCAATGCTTAAAAATTGTATCCGATCACCTGGACCCCAAACCGCCAAACAGAAACTACGCAGCCGGTCTGATCCTGCATCAGCTGGAAAATATTATGACCTTTATCAGCCAGGCTGAACAGACGAATCAAAAACAAGAACAGGCATTGGATCAGCAGGATCAAAAAGAACTTTCCGAACTTATAGAAAGATGGAAATGCACTACAACACAACAGCGTCTTCTACGTCTTTCCCTTTCCTATGCACGATTGAGCAAAAATATGCGGCTGTCGGACAGCACCCTGTTTAACCAACCATCCTCATCTACCCGAGAACGCGATCAACTTGTTGATGAGCTCAGAAAAGAACTTACACAAAGGTAATTTTTCCCGGATTTATATAGAGCAAGACGCTTTTGATTATCCGGATACACAAAAGCTACTCAAGCGCTTTCCGAAAGCTGATCATATTCCGATCGATCACTACAAACAGGTGCTCAATCGCAACAATCAGAACTGGCGGCTGCAGAAAGCGAATCAGGCATTGGTGTTGGCCGTACGTAGGGATAATTTTTTGTATGAAGGAAGTGACATAGCTCCGGATTTCGGCCACCAGGCATTTTACTACAACGCCCTGGTATTGAACTGCCTTTACGATTGCTCCTACTGTTATCTGCAGGGGATGTATCCGTCGCCGCACACGGTGATGTTTGTCAACAATGAAGATTTCATCCGCCATACCCTCGAACGGGTGCGACAGGGACCGATTTATTTGTGTATCTCCTACGATACCGACCTGCTCGCATTTGAACACCTCATCCCGTACTCCAACCGTTGGATCGAAACGGCCCGAAACCATCCGGATCTAACTATAGAGCTTCGTACCAAAAGCGCGAATTACAGAGCCATCCGTCTTCAACAGCCGGTGAATAATGTAATACTGGCCTGGACTCTTTCCCCGGCAAAAGTAGCCGAAAAGTATGAGACCAAAACTCCCGGTCTCCATCGCCGCTTAGAAGCCATGAAACAGGCCATTGCCGATGGCTGGAAAGTCCGGCTCTGTTTTGATCCCCTGCTGCACATTCCCGGCTGGAAACAGCACTATGGAGAACTTATCCGGGAGACATTCGCAGAAATTTCACCCGATCAGGTTGAAGACATCAGCATCGGGGTATTCCGGATGAGCAGACAGTATCTTCGCCGCATCCGTAAGCAGCGCCAGGACTCGGATGTGCTGCTCTATCCCTATGAGATCCACGACGGGGTAGCTTCGTATGATGATGATGTTAAACGAGAAATGACCCAATTTGTCGCCGAGTGTATTGCCGATTATACTCCTGAAGAACCGGTGATTATATGAGCAAAACAGCAATTGTAACCGGTGCCAGCTCCGGCATCGGATATCATATCACCCATCACCTGCTTGAAAACGGATACAATGTTTTCGGGGTAAGCCGCAATGTAACCCAAGAGCTTTTTGATCAGCCCGGGTGGCATCCGGTTCCCTGTGATTTGTCGGTCCCGGATGAGGTTCAGCGATGCTGTGATGAACTCAAGAAGCAAACCGGTAACGCTGTTGATGTGCTGGTGCTGTGCGCGGGAAAGGCCTGGTTTGGTCCGCATGAAACCCACCGGCCAGAGCAAATCAATGAGATGGTGGATCTTAATTTCAAGGCGCCTCTGCTTATGATCAACGCGCTGCTGCGGTCCGTTCGCGACAGCGAAGGACACATTATCGGAATAGGATCGGTTTCCGGCAATACCCGCAGTCCGCAGGGAGGTGTATATGCCGCCACTAAAGCCGGTTTCCACCACTTCCTGGATTTACTGTTTGATGAAACCCGCAAACAGGGAGTTAAAGTCACACGAATTGTTCCGGACCTAACCCGGACGCTTTTTTACGACCACCTGAATTTTGAACCGGAATCCCACCCCGAAGCCCATATAGATCCGGAGGAAATTGCGCGCGCGGTGGATTACATCCTGCAAAGCCCGCAAGCGGTAATCACCGAAATAGAGCTGCGCCCACAGAAGCTGCAAATCCGTAAGAAGTAACAGCGTTCTAACCTGAGATCACTTCAAATACCTAAACAGATTCAGTTTTCCTGATGCCAAAACAGGGATAAACAGCCTTTGATCAACCCAACTACCTAAACGCCGGCTGAGTGCGCCGCTCGTCCGACTACCGGCGGATCCCCGCACCGGCCCACTATTACCACGCGTCCTCGCGTCGTAGATGGCCGGCGCTTTCCCGTGCATCCCTCGGCGGTCATTTATAGCAGGGTCATCGTTTTTCCTCGGGATGTTGGTTGGTGGGTGCTCCTCGCACCCCCGACCTTATACACCAGCCAGCGGATCGGTCACCTGTACCTGTGGCAGGGCTATGTTCGGTCGTCCTTCACTGCGTTCCGGACTTAGTGTTATTTACACTTAGTCCATAAAATCCGTTTTAATACGTGCAGATCCGCGGTATAAACATCTGTCACTGGAGCGAGGTTTAAATAAAAAACCCCGGCCGCTTTATAAAAAAACGACCGGGGGTAATAAAAAGCTTTGCCAAAATCCGGCGGATAATCTGCTGTGGCGAAGCATAAAAAGCATCACAGCGGATTATTTCCCGATCATACTTTCGGCCTCATACTCCTTTAGAAACTGTTCGGCTTCTTCGACATTCTGCTTTGATCCCAAAAAGATCGGCGTACTTTGGTGGATATCCTCAGGCTGAATATCCAATATCCTCTTTTCTCCGTTAGATGCCCGTCCCCCGGCCTGTTCCACGATAAAAGCGAGGGGATTGCATTCGTACATCAATCTGAGTTTACCTTGCGGGTGTTTCTGTGTAGCCGGATAGATAAAAATCCCGCCTTTCAGAATCGTTCGGTGAACATCGGCTACCATCGAACCAATATAGCGGGCACTGTAGGGTTTTCCGGAGGGCTTGTCGTCGCGTTTGCAGTATTTGATATACTCCTGCAAGCCCTTTTCCCATGTAGAAAAACTACCCTCATTGATGCTATAGTAACTGCCGTGTTCCGGCATTTGAATATTATCATCCGATAGGAAAAATTCACCAATACTGGGATCAAGTGTAAACACACTTACACCAAGACCGGTTGTATAGGCAAGAATAGTACTGGATCCGTAAAGCGCATATCCCCCGGCAACCTGTTCCATACCGGATTGCAATATATCTTCTTTATCCGGCAAATCAGCTCGGTGGGATTTACGCCGGAATATGGAAAAAATAGTTCCTATCGATACATTGACGTCAATGTTCGATGAACCGTCGAGCGGGTCTACGAAAACGATATATTTACCGGAACTGCTTTCCATCAACACCGGTTCATCATCTTCCTCAGAAACCATCGTGCAAATGATCTGGGAGCGGCTAAGCGCATGACGCATCTGCTCGTTGGCAAACACATCAAGTTTTTTTACGTGCTCACCGTGCACGTTTTCCGATCCTTCCAAACCGAGAATATTAGTGATTCCGGCTTTGTTTACTTCTCTTGATACAATCTTGGCGGCAAGACCAATATCTCTCAATAACTGGGACAGCTCTCCGGTTGCCCCTCGAAATCTGTTCTGACTCTGAATGATATGCTCTTCCAGAGTGATGAGACGATCAACGTTTCGGGATACCATAATCTATGTTCCTCGAGCCTTATTTGTTTATAATCTTCATTTAACGGTATAGACCTTAAAACAGCCCGATTGAATCAATTACAAAAACTATACCTCGAGTAGTATATATCAGGAAGCGTAAAATCAAAAAATCAGACTGCACAGCATCTACCCGGATGCGTAGAAACTCCTTTAATTTAATCAGAAAAGCGCTTCCAATTCAACCAGTCATTTTTCCCAGTCCCGCCTGAGCATTCGATAAAGATGGTGAGAAACAAAATCCTCTCCCCTTCTTTCCACTTCAGCTAACAAGGCTTCATGATGAAAGCCAAGGCGCTCAGGCACTCCCATGCTTGCCGGGTTATCTTCGGCGCACTGTATTTCTATACGATTCAGCTTCAATTTCCGGTATGTATAATTGACTAAAGCACTACAGGATTTGGTAACAATGCCCTTGCCCTGATGTGCCGGGACAACCCAATAACCCAGGGCTGTAAGCCGGTTCAACCAGTGTATACCCTGGTAGCCGATCATGCCGACTACCTCTCCCTCCATTCGAATCGCCAGTTCAAAACCGGGGTGAGAGCGATAATTTTCCGAAAGCGCATCCCGGCAATTATTCTGATTGTTTCGAATAAATTGATGCACTTCGTTCCTGGTGGAGGGATTGCCGATAACATTCAACCAACCGGCAAGGTAGTCCCGATTCTCATTTATGATGCGGTTCAGCTCCTCCACATCATCGGTGCGAAACAATGAGAGCGTAATCCCATCCCCGGCTAAAATACATGGATCAAAATCTTCAGCCATGACCTCCGCTTTTTAAAGTTTTAAACAACTTCTCCGCTTTGTGTAAAAAAGCCTCTGTATGCTGATCATTTTCCAGAATATAATCAGCATACTCCATCATTTCTTCCTGGGTTTGCTGCCGGCTGATTCGGCTTTTGACCTCCTCGGCAGTAAGCCCGTCACGTTCAGCGACCCGTTTGATCCTCAAATGCTCCGGCGCCGTTACCACAACAATCACATCCACATTATCCGGTCGCCCGTATTTTAATAGCAATGCCGCCTCTTTAATAAAAACCTGAATACCTTTTTTTTCGGCCTCCTCGATACGCCGCCGGGTCTCCCGGTACACTACCGGGTGAACTAATTCATTTAATTCCTCAATCCGCTGGTTTTGAAAAGCCTCTCTGGATAAATAGGTACGATTTAACCTGCCGTCTTTCCCATAGGATTTATCACCGAACCTTTTTTTAATTTCACTTACAAGTTCGGCATCCGTCTCCATCAGAGATTTGGCAACTTCATCAGCATTCATCCACTCCGCTCCCAACTCTGCCCATTTGCGGCAAAGAAGAGTCTTACCACTGCCTATTCCTCCCGTTACACCAACTTTTACCATACGTTTTCTGAAAAAATTCCGGTTTGATCTATAAAGTACAACTCCTGCTTAACACCTATTTGTATCATCATTAAAAAATTGATCCGGATTAACTCCATAGCGCCCCTCAGTTTGTGCGGCGTGGCTATCACGAAACGGGTGTTAGATTTCGTATGCTATTGAATTTCAA
>SLQI01000401.1 GCA_007131535.1 Balneolales bacterium
ATAATGTTGTAGGTGAGATTGTACGCAAGCAGCCATTTCTTTCTGCCGGCCATCACAAATACGGGCTCGGCTAAACTGCTGTAGGTGGCAAACAGGATATACAAGGCAAACCACTGCAACGCTTGCTGGATTTCAGGTGCTTGCAGCAGTGAACTCAGGACCGGCCCGCCAACTAAAACCACTAAAGTAATACCACCTGAGAACAGCAGGGCAAGGGTGACTGCTGTCCATAACGCGCGATTAAAGTCCGAAACTTCACCCCGGTAATACAATGTTTTTACCAGCATGCTGGTAATGCCGGGGCTGAATAGCATAAATACGAGCCACAACTTCTTGTAGGCCCCGTAATCCATGGGGTCTAATATGCGGGTGAGCGCCATCATCACGAGCAGGGCCGTCACAACACTAATCGCCCGGGCTGCCGTCATTGCGCCGACCTTGCGATGAATTTCACTGAAGCTGTTAAGCAGATTATCAATCACGTTGACTGATCATTGAGATGCCATGGATTTAGACTGATCAATTGACCGGGAGCAAAAGTAAGAGATATAGGTGTTAAAGAATAGCATAAATAGCAGATTGGGTACTGAAGCTGAGATAAGTGAAAGCCTGCTCCATTTGATTGTGGACTATGAAACCCCGCTGCACGTTCGTATATTCAGCCCTCTCACAACCAAATGATATGTTAGATTTCAATTTAGGCCGAAGAAAAGGAGTTAACGAGTCGACTTATGTGGAAACGCCGGTAGGTTTGTTTACGGCAGCCGGCAACTGGTTCCATACCACCGAAAAGAAGCTTAAAACTTACGCTCCCGATTTATTTAAAAAATACAGTGTAGACCGGCTGTTGGATATTGCCGAAATATGGATACGCAGTTCAGACAATCTGACGCTGGTGCTGTTTATGGCACTGCTGTTTTTTACCAATATATGGACAGCATTGATCCTCTCCATCCTTTTTCTGCCGTTCTGGCATCTCAATAAAAGCGCGTTTGTTACTCCGATGACCAGCCATCTGTTAAAAGTATTCGATCTTGAATTTGTGACATTTCTATTGGCCGTCGGGGTACTCAGCATGGAAGGGATCGCCGGTAATTATACCGCTCTTGTTCTCGGGTTGATTTTCTTCCTGGTATTCAAGTTCGGGTTATACCGACGCCTCATCAATAGATTATTTCTAACCGATGATCCGAAAAAAATCACCTTAAACGACCGTCTGCTTCGTATGATAATTGTGAAATATGCCATGGCGGAGGGCGTGGAGATAGGAGAAATCCAGAATATGGAAAAAGAAGCCATTCGTCTGGTACAGAAGAAAAAACAAAGTTTAAAATCAAAATTAAAAAAGTGACCGCCCCATTACGGTGAAGAAGTTATATTTAGTCCGACACGGTGAAACCGATATTAATCGACAGTGGAAAATACAGGGGCGCAGTATTGACGCTCCGCTGAATGCAACAGGTGAAGCCCAGGCTGAAGCATTAACGGCTTTTTTTAAAACCCGGCCTGTAGATGTAGTTATAGCAAGCAGCCTTCAACGCACTCATCAGACAGCCACCCCGGTTGCCGAAATGAAGGGGCTGGCGATTCGCCCATATAAAGAACTGGACGAGATGGATTTCGGTGATTTAGAAGGGTTGCCTGTTGATGAAGCCGGGCCTCTCTCAGCTGGTATCAAAGAAAAATGGGAGGCAGGAAATACTGATGTGCCGGTGCAAAACGGAGAGTCGCCGGACCAGGTGTTTGAGCGCGCTTCAACCCGGATATTACAGCTGTTGAATGATCAAACCGAAAAAAACTGGTTGTTTGTACTTCACGGCCGGCTTATGCGGATTCTGCTTTCCGGATGGCTGCACGGGGATCTGCGGTATATGGAAAAAGTGCGGCACGCTAACGGGGCCATCAATGTGCTGCAGTATAACAACGGAAACTTTGAGCCATTACTGCTGCACTATACCAGCCACCTCAACCTGAAACCGGAAATACAGGAGTAATCTATGAGTGAACAGGTACGATCAATGTTCGCTTCCATCGCCGGCCGTTATGATATGGTCAACAGCGTACTATCGATGGGAACTCATTACCGGTGGCGGAAAAAAGCGGTAAAACTAAGCGGTGCGGAGCCGGGTATGTCGGTACTGGATTGCGCTACCGGTACCGGAGATCTCGCTTTTGATTTCAAAAAAAAGGTCGGCAATAACGGCCATGTACTGGGGACCGATTTCTGCAAAGAGATGATCGAACCGGCACCGGCAAAGGCGAAGCGTAAAAAGCTCGAAGTAGATTTTGAGGTTGCCGATGCAATGAACCTGCCTTACGAGGATAACCGATTTGATATCAGCAGTATCGCATTCGGAATCCGCAATGTGGATGATCCTGTAGTGGCCCTTAAAGAAATGGCGCGGGTGGTGAAACCCGGCGGCAAAGTTGTGGTGCTGGAGTTCGGTCAGGCTTACGGACTAATGAAATACCCCTTCAACTTTTACAGTAAACATGTGATTCCCCGGGTAGGAGGGTGGCTGACCGGCAACCCGGATGCTTACACCTATCTGCCCGAAACAAGTGCGAAATTTCCCGCCGGATCAAACTTCACAGATTTAATGAAGGAGACCGGTATGTTTGCATCCCGATCATACCATCCCCTCACGAGTGGAGTCGCTTATGTTTATATCGGGGTTGTCGACCGATAGGTTTTTATGTAGCTTTATTAAAACCGTCGCACCTGATGGAGTTTATCTTTCAAACCGGATAGGCAGGTTTTGATATTAAATCAACGGGTGCTATGCAAAAATAATGAACTCAATGTTTATCCTAATCAATTAGTGTAACAAGAGCAGTCATGTTAGATATCGAAGAAATAAAATCCCTGTTACCTCATCGCTATCCTTTCCTGATGGTCGACAGGGTGCTTGAACTGGAAGACGATCGTATTGTAACCATCAAAAATGTTACGGTAAACGAGGAATATTTTAACGGCCATTTTCCCGGCGCCGCTCTTATGCCCGGCGTGCTTCAGGTTGAAGCCATGGCACAAAGCGGGTGCCTTATGACGTTGAAAAACAAAGAGAAAACCGAAGATATCAGTGATATTATTCTGGTATTTTCCGGTATCAATAAGGCTAAATTCAGAAAACCCGTAACTCCTGGGGATCAGCTGAAAATGGAGGTAAAATTAGTGAGTGAGCGACGTAACTTTTTGATCATGTCCGGAACGGCTACCGTTGATGAACAAGTTACCTGCGAACTGGAAGCCTCTGCCGCTTTAGTGCAAAAAGAATCTTTATGAGCACACAGAAAAGCTCTAACGACCGCCCTGCCAAAGTAACCACGCGAACCGTGGTAGATATGAAAGAGCAGGGAGAAAAAATCAGCATGCTGACGGCCTACGATTACACCATGGCCCGTCTTGTAGACAGCGGAGGGGTGGATGTCATATTAGTTGGGGATTCTGCCGGCAATGTGATGGCAGGCTATGAGACCACTTTGCCTATGACCATGGAGCAGATGATTTATCATACCCAATGTGTTGTCCGGGGAGTTGAACGGGCGCTTGTGGTTGCCGACCTGCCCTTTATGAGTTATCAGGTAACGGCCAAAGAGGCTATGATCAACGCCGGCCGGATTATGAAAGAGACCGGCGCTCATGCCGTTAAACTCGAAGGCGGAGAACCGGTGGTCGATACTATCAAAAAAATTGTAAATGCCGGAATTCCGGTGATGGGGCATTTGGGTTTAACGCCGCAGAGTATCTATAAATTCGGCACTTATAAAGTTCGGGCAACAGATGAAACCGAAGCTGAAGAGCTGCTTGAAGATGCCAAAAGGCTGGAAGAAGCAGGGTGCTTTGCTGTTGTACTTGAAAAAATTCCAAAAAAGTTAGCCAAACAAGTAACCGAATCAATTTCTATTCCCACTATCGGAATCGGTGCCGGCGTTGAGTGCGACGGACAGGTTTTGGTACTGCATGACATGCTCGGGCTGAATAAAGACTTCCACCCTCGTTTTATTCGTCGCTATGCCGATTTACAGGAGACTATATCCGGTGCGGTAAGCAACTACGTTAATGATGTAAAAAAAATAGCATTTCCCAGTAAAGACGAACAATATGACTAACAGACCCAAACGGAATGACAGACACATTCTCGTTTGTAATGATGACGGCATTTTTGCACCGGGGATAAGGGCACTGGCCGAAGTGGCTTCTGAATTCGGAGAGGTCAGTATTATTGCACCGGATACCCAGCAGAGCGCAGTAGGTCACGCGATAACGGTTCACTATCCATTACGGGTAACCGACTTTAACATCAATGATAAAATGAGCGGACAGGCCGTAAGCGGAACTCCGGCCGACTGCGTTAAACTGGCTCACGATCAATTGCTTAAACGCAAGCCGGATATCGTGTTGAGCGGGATCAACCACGGTTCTAATGCCGGAATCAATCTGTTGTATTCCGGGACGGTAAGTGCCGCTACAGAAGGTACCATTCTGGGTTATCCCTCCATCGCGGTCAGCTGTACGGAGTTCAGCGAATCTGCTGATCTGAGCGGCTGTCAGGAAGCGACGCGGCGCGTAATTCGATATGTGATTGAACACGGTTTGCCTAAAGGGATTACGCTGAACATCAATGCGCCTTCCGGACCTTTGAAGTCACTCCACTGGACCCGCCAGGCGCACAGCCGTTATGTTGATGAATTCGAAGGCCGGGTAGATCCCAACAATCGCCCCTATTTTTGGACTACCGGAACCCTGGAAATCCTTGAAGACGGAGACGACCTGGATTTAAATGTACTCAAAAAGGGACGAGGCTCAGTTACCCCGATCCAGTATGATCTTACCGCAAACGATTTCTTATCGAAAATCAACGGCAAGGTGGAGCTGGAGTAGAGGGGGATGACCTGATCCGCAGTGGAGAGGTTGAATAGCTCTGCTGAATACACGGTTTTGAGTCGCTTTGTGAAATGGTTTCACAATAGGTCGGGGGCAAGATCTCAGGGTACTTTGAATTCCGATAATGCTGAGCGTTTTCCAAAATGCAATTTTGTAAAGCCACTGATAAACCGTGGTGATTATTCCCCGCCAATTCGTTAATTTTAACGGATGTAATTTATCTGAAAATTCCGTTATAGAACCGTTAATCCGAAAAAAACGAAAAATAAGATTGGAACAACCGGCATCCCTTTCCGCAACATCCAAAACCGACTTTGAAACCATCGTCGGACTTGAAGTTCACGCGCAGTTATTAACCGAAAGCAAAGCGTTTGCACCGATTTCAACGGAGTTCGGCGGCGCGCCGAATACCCAGGTAAGTCCGCTGTGTTTGGGGCATCCCGGTACCTTGCCGGTGCCCAATGAAAACCTGATACGCTATATCATTCGGCTGGGGCTGGCTACCAACTGTGAAATCGCTGAAAAATCCATCTTTGCCCGAAAAAACTATTTTTACCCGGATTTGCCCAAGGGCTATCAGATTTCACAGTACGAAACACCGATCTGCTATAACGGGGAAGTGGAGATCGAACTGGAAGACGGCACTACCAAGCGCATTGGCATCACTCGCATCCACATGGAAGAAGATGCCGGGAAGTCTATTCACGATCAGGATCCCAACAACTCCTTGATTGACCTGAACCGCGCAGGAGTTCCGCTAATTGAAATTGTTTCGGAGCCGGATATCCGATCCCCTCAGGAAGCGTACGCTTATCTGACCAAAATCAAGCAATTGGTGCAGTATCTGGAAATCTGTGACGGTAACATGGAGGAAGGAAGTCTGCGCTGTGACGCCAACGTTTCCATCCGCCCGAAAGGTCAGAATGAGTTCGGCACGAGAACGGAGGTCAAAAACCTCAACTC
>SLQI01000503.1 GCA_007131535.1 Balneolales bacterium
GCAGCGTCTGACAGTAGGTTAAATCAAAAATATTGCCTTTTTTTGAGTACCTTATTGGAAGACATGACAATAGAACCATTCATACAAAATTTGTGAATAATGCAGGCTAAAACGATGCATAGGTAATCTGTTATTTGCTGATTCCTGATTTAAGCATTTACGGCGAAGAAGATCAATTACGAGTAGCCGTTCCGGTTTTATCATCGGCAGATTTGGAAATGGTTCCGGTTCGTTCACTCAAATATTCATCCCGCAAACGCAATCCTTTTTGAATACCGAGGTAAGCCCCTACCATGCTTCCGGCGGTAATCAGTATGGAAAAAAAGATCTGAGCCTGAAACAGGTCAAAGCGCTCGGTAATGTGGGTAAAAAACAGCGTTGGGAAAACGAGTATTAGCCCTATGAAATAGGGAAAAAACTCCATATCAAGGGCTTTTTTGCAAAACCGCCGCGAAATCACAAAACTCAGGTTGACGAAAACGAGTATAAATCCGGCTGTAAAAGAAGTACCCATCCACCCTTCACTTGCGACATAGGGTATGAGCTCTTGAGAGAAAAAAAATATGATGACTCCGAGAAAAAGAGTCGCGTTGCCGTAGGCGAAAGCACGAGGGGTGCTCTGCATATGAGTTATTTACGTTTGGTTTGAGTTAAAGTGATACTTGGCGCTTACTGGGCAGGCCGGGCATATAACGCACAAATCAGGGTTTTGACATCCACTGTTCCGGATCAAAATGATTGGCACTGCCTTCACTGATCATAAAAAAGAGCACCTGGCCGTTCAGTGTGTTTTCATCTCCCGACTTACCGATGATATCCCCTTCTTCAAGCACCGTATTCCTGCTGACTGAAACCTCACTCAGGTTGCCGTACACCGTATTGTAATTGCCGTGATTTACAAATACGGTATTGCCGTAACCTGGCATGGGACGCACTGCGAAGACATATCCGTCGTGTACAGCCCTGACTTCATTGCCGGATGATGTGGAAATCTGAACTCCCGGATTATAAATTCGGGTGCCGTAGAGCGGGTTCTCCCGGTCGCCAAACTGCTCGGAAATCGTGCCATCACTTACCGGCCAGGGAAGTGAGCCTTTGCGTTCCTCAAACCGGGTACTGATTTCTTCAAGTTCAGCCTCGGCCGGAATTGCAGATGCTCCGGATTCACCAGAGCTTCCCCGGATGTTTTCGGCTTCGGCAATGCGCTGCTCCCTTCGTTCCATCAGTTCGCGGCGCCGCTCTTCTTCCTGCTGCTGAATTTCCATTTCTTCTTCAATAAGGCTGGAGAGGGTTTGTTCGAGGTCACGCGCTTCCATTTCGCGGGCAGCTTTGCGCTGTTCAAGCTGTTGGCGGTCTTGCTGAAGCTCCGCGATCTGTTCTTCCTGGCGGCTCATGGCCTGCTCAAATGCTTCCTGCTCAGCTTCGGTTTCCCGGATATTTTCCGCTACGCGTTCCCTTGCCTCTTCAAGGTCCTGCTCTTCCCTCCGGAGCTCAGCTTGTTTTTCTTCAATTTGACGGGCCTGGCGCCGGCGATGTTCCTCAAATTCCTGCAGATAGCGGGCTCGTACCATCATTTTATTGAAAGATCCCGCTGAGAGTATAAGTGCGAGATTGCTGGTTCGGCCATGTTTATAGACGTAAGTGAGCGTTTCCTTGTACTGCTTGATCAGATATTCAAGATCTTCCCGAAGTTGCTCAATACTTGCCTGAAGCATTTCAAGTTCATTCTCAAGCTGGTCCCGTTCATCATGTTTGTTTTCTATCAAGGCATCTCTGAGCGAGATTTCCCGCTGGGTGTTCTGATACTGCTGATAAAGCTGCTCGTAGGCATCATCGGTTTCGCTGATTTCCTGTTGGACCGAGTTAATTTGCCCCTGAAGGCTCTCAATCTCCTGACGGGTCTGATCCTGCTGCTCCTCTAACTCCTGGCGGATCTGCCGGAAGTTCTGTCCATCAGCGGAATTGAACATTCCGGTAAAGGCTATGATCAACACTACCAGGGGAATATGTAAATGAGTTCTCATACTCGCCGTATGGTGATGTCATCAGGTATATCCGGATCAAAATCGAGATCCATCGGATTTGAAGTGATCGACCTCAACCGGAGAAAGATACTTGTGTCTCTGTCGGAACTCAAGATTTGAATGCGAACCGGCAGGCTATGGCCGTCAAAATCGGCATAGCTTTCAAAATTAATTTCGGAAAACGCGTGCCCGGATTGATCCGGAAAGATAATTTGCTGCATTGTCAGATCCTCCCGGTCAAAAAAATAACGAATATCTTCCGGGCTGATTAAAACGAAAGAGGTTCGGCTTTCAAACAGATTGTAGGCCTCGGCGTTTGAAAAATCAGGCTGAATAACTTCCAGCAGATTCACAGCGGTTAATCCCTGCACGTAATAATCTGCGGCCTGGGTATGCGACATTTTAAATGCTTCACTATCCAGGCGGTCATAAACCAATACCGAGTCGCGGTCGGTCAGCATTCGGCCTCCTTCAATGCCCAGGCTATTTCGTACGATCAAAAGGGATTGCCGGCGATCGGCTTTGAACTCTACACTGGCACGATCGCTGCCGTCCGGAGCGCTGATCTGGGCCCTCGCCCGGCCTTCGATGGCGTCCAGCGGTTTTTGCTGATAGGGCAGTTGCGCTACAAACTCCTCAGCCGACATTTCAGTTGTTTCAAACTCTTCGTCGAGATCCTCGGGGATAAACTGAAGCGGGGCACAGCCGTGCATGAGAATCAGTAAACCGGCAAGAAGCAGCGTGTATGATAATAGCTTATGCAACAACAAAGCTTAAATGGTTAGACGTCCGGAAGACGTTCTTTTAAATGGGTTCTGGTGTCGTCTTTTTCTAACGCACGCTCCCACCATTTTCGGGCCTTATCATCTTCGCCCAGTTTCTCATAAACATCCCCCATGTGCTCCTTAACGGTAGCGCTGGCTTCTCCGGTTTCAAGTGATTGTCGGATATAATTTTTAGCTTCCTCATACTCCCCGAGTTTAAAATAAATCCAGCCCATCGTGTCCAGATAGGCGGCGTTTTCCGGCTCAATGGAGAGCGCGCGTTCAGAGTATTCTTTGGCTTTCTCAAGATTTTCGTTTTCCTCGGCCATGTAATAGGCAAAGTTATTCAGAGCTACATCGTTGTTCTCATCCAGCTCAATGGCTTGATTGTAGGCATCCCGAGCCTGGTCCCATTGGTCAGCCGCAGAAAAGGCATCCCCGAGTGAACCGAATATCATAGACCGCATGTTGCGCCTTGAAGGCATCTCGGCAGCACTTTGCAGCCACTCAATGGCCTGCTCTTCCTGGTCAGTCAGCAAATAGGCCGAGCCGGTAAAAAACTGGATCAGGGCATCATCAGGTACATGTTCATCGGCTTCTTTACCGACGTAAATCGCTTCTTCATAGTCTTCTTCCATATACAGGGCTTGCAGCCGCTGCTGCCATGCTGATGCATTATCCGGCATCAGGGAGGTGGTTTCGGTAAGGTGATGGCGGACCTTCTCCCATTCTTCGACGAGTTCGTAAAATTCGGCAGCGATTACGTGGGCATGCCCCTGATCAGGGTGCTGCTCGGTAATGGTGGAAACCACATTCCTGGTAGCTTCACGCAGTTCTTCGTTATCCCGGTTGGAGGCGAACCGGGAGAGCAGAAACTGACCGATTTCCAGTTTATGGTTGTGATCCATAAGCGTATCGGAAACAACTGTAGTGAGGATCTCCCCGCCTTTTTCATACTCTTCTTCCTCGATGTATAAATCGGCCAGGTTTACCAGTGTTTCAGGATCATCCGGATTTCGGTCAAGGGCTTCATTGATGGCCTCAAAAGCTTTCTCAGGTTCACCGGCCTGCAGGTAATACTGGCTCAGGGTCTGGATAATGCCAAGATTACCCGGCTCCAGTTCGCGAATGTTTTCAAGCTGCTTAATCGCATTTTCCTCATCATTCATCGATGAGTAATTCTGAAACATTTGGTAATAGATCGTGCGCTGAGGCCCGGTACGGTCGATAATCTCCTGATAGACGTCGTTTGATTTTTCATACTCGCCATTGCGGGCATGAAGGCTGGCCAGCCGGTAGTAAGTGTTGATATCATCGGGGTGATGCTCCAGCAATTTACGGTACTCGGCTACCGCTTCATCATCCTGATTATTCCGGCTGTACGATTGCGCCAGCTTAAGCCGGTACCATTTGGATTCGGGATCAATTTCAACGGCCTGACCGGCATAATACACGGCATTGCTGTATTCGCCGGTGGAGTAATAAGCATCGGCCATTGCATAATTTACCGCCGCTGATTCAGACAAAAAACTGCGGGCAACAGAAAGATGTTCAAGAGCTTCTTCAGGCTCGCCCTGTTCATGCAGCGCTATTCCCCGGATATAGGCCGTTTCAGCCTCTGTGCGCTCACGCTCAGATATTTCTCTGTGTTGGTCGGAACGCTGTTCTTCAACGGTTTCCTCTGTTGAAGAACAGGCATGAAAAATCAACGGTAAGGTTATGAGCAATAAAAATCTTTTCATCTTAAAAAAGTATATATAAAACCGGAATCTTGAAAGCCTTTGTATCACCACAACGAAGGAAAAAACGGATTCATTCTTCCAGGCTGTTGCGCCATCGTGTTAGCGACTCAAATACATGTTTCATACGGGACCCGTACCAGCTGAACCATTCGCCATCAACCAGCTCGATCCGGGAGGAAGGACAGATTTCTTTGATTTCTTCTTTATGTTTTTCTTTGAAGGGGTAAGGCTCGGAGCTCAACAGGATAAGCTCAGGTTGAAGCCGTTCGAGGTCGCTTAACGGAAGCTCCGGGTATCGGGTAAAATCCGACAATAGATTTGTCAGCCCCCAGTGGTTCATAACATCGTGGATATAGGTGTCCCCGCCGATACTCATCCAGGGATCTTTCCAGATATAATAGACCGCGTTCATCGGATACCAGATATCCCGCCGCTCAAGCAATCCGGTAATTTCTCCGGTGAGTTGATGAGCCCGCTCCGACACCCCCGCTGATTTGCCCAGTTTTTCGATCCAGTTCAATGCCTGTTCTATGGTGTGGATTTCGGTGACGGTTACCTTACAGAACTGCCGGATCTGTTCAACGTGCTCTTTTTCGTTTTCCTCTTTGTTGGCGATAACCCAATCCGGCCGGGCATCCCGGATTTTTTCTACACGGGGATTTTTTGTGCCGCCGATAATGGGAATAGCCTCAACCCGGTCTTCAGGGTGGACGCAAAAACGAGTACGGCCTGCGAGCCGGTCTTCAAGGCCGAGGTCAAACAGCAGCTCGGTCAGGCTCGGGACCAGCGATACGATGCGTTGCGGATAATCGGGCTGACTCATGAATACCTGGAGATTATCCGTTTAACTTGCCCGGCATACACGCTGCCGAACAGGTTGACGTGTACCAACAAGGGGTACAGGTTATAGATATCCTTGCGTTCATCAAAACCGGGCTGCAAGGGCCATGCGGAATGATAGGCGCTGTAGAAACCACGGCCGAATCCTCCGAACAGATACGTAAAGGCGAGTTCGATTTCGCGATTGCCGTAGTAAACGGCGGGGTCGAAAATTGCAGGTTCGCCTGAGCCGGTAGCAAACTGGTTGCCGCCCCATAAATCACCGTGGAGCAGACTGGCCGGTTCTTCACACAGCACCTCAGGCAGTTTGGTAAATAAAGCTTCGAAGGCTTTTCGGTCCCGGTTGTCCAATAGTCCGCGATCGGTGGCCATCTTTAGCTGAGGCGTCAATCGCCGGTTGATGAAAAATTCAATCCAGTTTGCATGCGGGGAATTGTATTGCGGCAGCCTACCGATGTAGTTGTCGTGATCCAGCCCGTACGTATCGGCGGTTTTCTGATGCATTGCAGCCAGACCTTCACCGAGCATTGAGTCGGTTTCTGAGGTTGAACGGCCCTCGGGCAGATATTCCAGGATCAGGTAGCTGATTTGCTCCTCGGCATCCTTATTATGATGAAGAGGGCGCGGGATCTTCAACCCGGAACCGGCATTTCGGAGGAGGTTAAGCCCCTTTTCTTCCACCACAAACATATCGTAAAGGTCGGCGGAGTTCCATTTAACAAAAAGGGAGGTTCCGTCCTGCAGGTCAACCCGGGCTGCCTGATTTATACTGCCGCCGCCGGAAGCGGAGGCCGAAGTGATATCCCCGAATTTTGATTCGATAGCATGTTGAACAGAACCCGGAAGTTTCATTTCTCAATTTTTACTTTAAGCTGATCAAGTAAACTCCGGCAACTGCGCTGAACGACTTCAAACACGTGGTAAAACCCGTTGATACCACCATAGTACGGGTCCGGCACTTCATCTTCATCGGGCTGAGGATCGAAGTCGCGAAGCATATATACTTTGGAGTGGTGGGCCTCCCCGTTGGCCAGGTGCAATATGTTGTGATAGTTCTGCCGGTCCATAGCCAAAACCAGATCAAAATAATCCAGATCCGACGACTCAAACTTCCGGGCGGTTGAAAGCAGTTTTACTCCGTATTCTTCCGCCACTTTCCGGGATTTACTATTGGCCGGCTCCCCGACATGATAGGCCGCGGTTCCGGCTGAGTCGATCTCAAAGAAACTGCTTAATCCCTGATGATTAACTTCATGCTGCATCACTCCTTCGGCGGTAGGGCTGCGGCAAATATTTCCCAGGCACACAAAGCAGAGTCGATATGGGTTTTCTTTGGTTATCGGTCGGATAGTTTGAATGGTAGGTTCAGCCATTTGCTTACGGATTTGGTTCAATTTCTATCGGAATCTCGGCAGAACCGTCGCTGCCGGCAAAGTCACGGGCCTGGCGAACAGCATCAGCTAATTCGCTGTGGGGATAAAGTTCGAGAAATCTGGTGTAAACCTCACGGGCTTTATCGGATTTTTCAAGTTCATAATCATACATAAACCCTGCAAGAAACAAGGAACGTTGGGCGATATCATGTTCCTTATAATCCCGCTGAACTTTTTTGAGTAAGCGAATACCCTCATTTGAATCACCAAGAAGTTCAGCATTTATCATACCGGCCTGAAATAAAAACTCCGGTGATTCGTGATGTTCCGGATACTCTTCGTAAAAGGAAATATAACTACTGATAAGCTTTTGGGCATCGTCCGTAAGCTCATAAGGAGATTTGCCGTCTGCAATTTGCATCTGAAGATGATGTTCTTTGGTTTTGACCTCCTCATAAGCACTTGCCTGGCGGCCTTCCTCCGTTGTACAAAAAACCATTAGGGTCGCTAATGGGATGATTATCAAAAAGATACGGCTCATGATATTAAAAAACGGATTAATTTGAAGGTGTTGGGTGAACGAGGAATTTCTAATTTTTGTATATTTGCCAACTTATCACTGAAACAATCTCAGAATACATCATATTTCGTTCAAATATATGGCTACAGGTTTCAAGGAAGTCAAAAATCTGAACTTCCCGAAGACAGAACTGGAAATCCTGAATTGGTGGAAGGAAAACGACATTTTTGGCAAAAGTCTTTCTACCCGTGAAGATGGGATACCTTTTACGTTTTACGAAGGTCCGCCAACGGCTAACGGCAAGCCGGGGATTCACCACGTTATGTCGCGAACGGTTAAAGACCTGTTTTGCCGATATAAGACGCTGAAAGGATTTCGGGTAAACCGAAAGGCGGGTTGGGATACCCACGGGCTGCCGGTAGAGATCGAGGTGGAAAAAGAGCTCAACCTGCAGGGCCGCGCCCAGGTTGAAGAGTATGGCATTGCCGAGTACAATGAAAAGTGCCGGGAAAGTGTGCTCAAGTACAAAAGCCTTTGGGATAACCTTACCAACAGGATGGGGTATTGGGTGGATCTGGAAAACCCCTATGTCACCTTTGAAAATGAATATATCGAGTCGGTATGGTGGTCGCTCAAACAGCTATTTGATAACGGGCTGATTTATAAAGGGTACAAAATCCAGTGGTACTCACCGGGCAGCGGAACCGTATTGAGCTCTCATGAGGTCAGTCTGGGGTATAAAGAAGTCCAGGATCCTTCGGTTTATGTTAAGTTTAAGGTTGATGACCGGGAGGATACGTATTTCCTCGCCTGGACAACGACCCCCTGGACGCTGATTTCGAATATGATTCTGGCCGTTAATCCGAAACTCGACTATGCCACCGTGAAAGTGGAGCAGGACGGGAAAACCGAACGGTATATCATCGCCGACGGACTTCGGGAAGCGGTGCTGAAAGATCTCGACCATGAGGTTGAGCAGGTGGTAAAAGGAAGTGAACTGGTCGGGATGACCTATCAGCCGCTTTTTGATTATGCTTTGGCAGAATTTGATAAATCCGAGGCATGGCGGGTGGTTACTGCTGATTATGTAAGTTTGGAAGAAGGAACCGGGGTGGTTCATATCGCTCCGGCTTTTGGTGCAGATGACTTTGAAGTCAGCCAGGTCAATAACATTCCGATGTTCAATCCGGTAAACCGGGAAGGGTGTTTTGATTCTCGGGTTAAAGAATATGCCGGCCAGTGGTTCAAAGATGCCGATAAAGCCATTGCCCGAAACCTGAGAGAACGCGGGTTGATGTTCCGGCACGAAACCTATCTGCACAATTATCCGCACGACTGGCGCAAAGGCACCCCATTGATGTCGTACCCGGTGGAATCCTGGTTTATTAAAACCACGGATTTCAAGGATAAAATGGTGGAAATCAACAACGATATAAACTGGAAGCCGGAAAGTACCGGCACCGGGCGATTCGGGGTTTGGCTGGAAAATAATGTGGATTGGGCCATATCCCGGCAGCGATATTGGGGAACGCCGCTTCCCATCTGGGTGAATGATAAAAACCCGGAACACATGGAGTGCATCGGAAGCATAGAGGAACTCTGTGATAAAGCCGGCTTAGATCCCGATGAAGAGCTGGATCTGCACCGGCCTTATATTGACGAGGTTACCTGGAAAGCCGAAGATGGCGGCACGATGCGCCGTGTGCCGGATTTGATTGATGTATGGTACGACTCCGGCGCCATGCCGTTTGCCCAGTGGCACTATCCCTTTGAAAATAAGGAAGAGTTTAAAGAGAATTTCCCGGCCGACTTTATCGCTGAAGGGGTTGATCAGACCCGTGGGTGGTTTTACACGCTTCATGCGCTGGGAACCATGCTGTTCAACAGCCCGGCTTATCGAAATGTGGTATCCAACGGTCTGGTACTCGATGCCAACGGGGAGAAGATGAGTAAATCCAAAGGCAACACCGTCGATCCGTTTGAGACGATACAGACTTTCGGGGCTGATGTGACGAGATGGTATATGATGAGTAATTCATCCCCCTGGGAAAACCTGAAGTTCAGTGAGGAGGGGTTGAATGAAACTAAGCGAAAGTTTTTTAATACGATCATCAATACATACTCTTTCTTTGCCCTGTACGCCAACATAGACAAGTTTACCTATTCCGGAACACCAATTCCCCATGATGAGCGGAATGAAATGGACCGGTGGATTATCTCCCGGCAATTCAGTGTGATCAAGTTTGTTGATAACATGCTGGAACAGTACGAGCCGACCAGGGCCGCCAGGGAAATTGAAGCTTTTGTTGATGAGCTGAGTAACTGGTACGTACGGCGGAATCGGCGCCGGTTCTGGAGGGAAGGCAAGTCCATCGACAAAACGGCAGCCTATCAAACGCTGTTTGAATGCCTGCTTAATTTAACCAAACTTATCAGTCCGTTTGCCCCATTTTTAAGTGAATGGGTGTATCAGAGATTGAATGAAGTGACCCGGCAGGATGAAGAGTCGGTACATTTATCATTTTATCCTACCGTTGAAGAAACCTCAATCGATGAAGCACTGGAATACCGAATGCGGCTGGCTCGATTGGTCACTTCACTGGTGTTGCGGATTCGTAACCGGGAACAAATTAACGTTCGGCAGCCCTTAGCTAAAATCATCATTCCGGCCGGATCGGAAAAAGAAAAGACGGCGCTGGAAAAAGTTAAAAACATTATATTGGATGAGGTTAACGTTAAAGCCATTGAATATGTAGATGACGACTCCGGGGTGGTACGTAAGAAGGCCAAGCCGAATTTCCCGGTATTAGGTAAAAAGATGGGTAAGCGAATGAAGCAGGTTGCTCCTGTAATTACTTCGCTTGAACAGGACGATATCACCAGATTCGAAGAGGAAAATTCTATTATGGTTACTCTTGATGATGGTGAGGAAATTGAGTTGGGTTCGGATGATATTGAAGTTATCCGCCATGGTATTGAAGGATGGTCGGTTGAAACAGAAGAAGGCACGACTGTTGCGGTGGATACCGACCTTAACGAGGAATTGATAAATGAGGGGCTTGCTCGTGAGTTTGTCAATCGTGTGCAAAATATGAGAAAAGAGGCCGGTTTTGACGTAACTGATAGAATATCTATAAGTTATAACGGATCTGAGTATATCGGAAAAGCAGTAGCATCTATGTCGGAATATATTAAAGAAGAAACCCTCGCCGAAGAACTGACTTCCGAACAGCTCGATGTAACCGACTATGTCAAAGACTGGCAAATCGGCGATCATCAATGCAAGATTGCCATCAAAAGGAACACCAACCTATAAGAAAAAAGCTATGGATAATACGTCAAACAATAATCAGGAAGAACGCGTGACTCCATTCAGTGATGAAGAGCTTGAGTATTTTCGCGGGATCATCCTGAAAAAGCGTGAAGAGGCCGTCAACGATCTTGAAATGCTTCAACAGTCGTTGAAAGACAGTACCGAAAACACCTCGGATGAGTCGGCTTACTCATTCCATATGGCTGATGCCGGTACGGATGCCCAGGAGCGCGAGAAGACGTATATGTTGTTTAATCGAACCCGGAAATTTATTAAATATCTGGATGATGCACTGAAGCGCATAGACAATAAGACCTATGGTATTTGTAAGGTAACCGGGAAGCCGATTTCCAAAGGACGTCTTGAAGCCGTTCCGCATACTCAGATCAGTATTGAAGCTAAACTGAAACGTCGGTAATTCTCTTGTCGGAAAACAGAATTAAAGCGGTATTGTTGTTTGCTCCTGTCTTGATCGTAGTGATGCTGGATCAATGGAGCAAACATTTAATCCGGACTACCCCGGAGTTGCACCGTAATGATATTATTGAGGGCGTTTTGGCCTTTCACTACACCCAGAATCCCGGTATGGCAATGGGAATCAGCTGGGCTGATACATGGATAATATCCCTGATAGCTATTGCCGCTACGATCCTTATCAGTGTATACATTTATAAGGTTTTTTCTTTGGCCAACAGGGGGTTCTTGCTGTGCATGGGATTGATTTTAGGCGGGGCTCTCGGAAATATAACCGACCGGCTGACCATGGCTCGTATTGAAAATTACGGCGGTGTGCTGGATGGTCATGTGATTGATTTTATTCATTTCAACCTGACGATCAACGACTTCGCCGTTTTTCCGTACATTTTCAATGTCGCTGATATCGCCATCAGTGTAGCCATAATAAGTCTGCTTGTGTTTTATAAGAAACTGATGCCCGATCAGCAAGAGAGTTTAGATGCTGAAGACACCCCTGAGTCGCCTTCTGCTAAAGCAAAAGCACCGGACTCAAGCACTGTCGAATCACCGTAAGCCCTTGTTATGGATAGTGCGTACACCGCTACATTGATCGCCTGGTGTCGCAGTAAAGCCAGCCAGGGAAAGCTGGATAATGCCGATGTTGTTGAAACCGGCTATAATCCGAAGTGCGGGGATCGTCTGACGGTCTATATAAAAAAAAGAGAAAACAATTCACTGCACGTTGTATTTGAGCCGGAGGCTTGCATGTTATGTGTGGCCTCCGCCGAATCCGTGATACGAATTTGCAATGATTCACAAGAAGTGCCTGCCACACTTGCCAACCACCTTGCAGAAGTAGTAAGCCATGAATTTAGTCTCGGGGTATATCCGGAAACTGAAAAAGTACTAAGGGATTTACTCAGTTCATATCCGGTAAGAAAAACCTGTCTGACCCTTCCGTGGGAAACGGTGATTAATGCTCTAAGGAAAACAGGCTAACAAAAAAGGCGATTCCGCTTATACGGAACCGCCTCATGGAGAACTTGTTTGCGTTACAGGTTGGTCGGTGTTTACCTGCTGTGGAGAACAAACCTAACAGGTATTTGGAAACGCACCGGGACAGCCCTTCCGCGTTGTCTGCCGGGTGCCCACTCAGTACTTTGAATAGCTTCGATAGCAGCGTTGGCCGTGCCTCCGCCGATATCACGCAGAACTGTGAAGTCACTAACATTACCGTTTTCATCCACTACAAACTGTATTACCACAACTCCTTCAATGCCGGCTCGTCGGGCAATTTCGGGATAGTTCAAATTATTATAAATGGCATCCAGACCACCAAGGGGATACGGTTCATCCTCAACTACTTCAAAGATCTGATATTCAAAGTCCTCATCCTCATCGGATGGGGGTGGTGGAGGCGGTAGATCGCTCAGGTGGCTGTCATCAAAATCAAAATCAAAGAAATCATCTTCCAGAATTTCATCATTGGGAACTTCTTCCGGCACTCTCGGACGAGGTGGCGGTGGTGGAGTTTCCTGCTGAGATGTCTGGATGATATCTTCAAGCTGTACAATTCTTTGAGGCTGTTCCTCAAAGTCGAGATCCCGGTCGATATTCAAATTGGTTCTAAATAGCCCAATGAGTACCAGGAGTGTGATAATTAGCCCCACCTGCATATTAATCGTATAGTTCCTACGCAGGTCGGCTTCCGGTTTTTTTCGCTGTTGAAGTGGCATGTAAGTTTAGCTTGAGTTTTAGCTTAGATCACATTGAAATATTAAACAATGTAAAAACATGTAACCGAATTTTAAAACGCCGGAAATGTTAAAAGATTGTTGATTCTGCTTTTTTATTTTTAAAAGGTAAGTTTATAAACTATAAGGGCTTAACATAATAATGGGGTTTTTCTTTGCGGATATAAGATAATGTACTCTCTTGTGGTATTGGGTTAATGGAAAAGCGGGAGAAAAGTAAATGTGGAATCCGGATTTTAAATCATGTAAATGAAGAGGTTGTGAATATTTTTTTTAAAGATGAAAGAGCTGCTAATTACTTCAAACCCCGAATAAGTATCTTTATCTCTGTTAAACCTGCGAAGAAATGCTCAGTTAGTGAGGACCATACAAGTTGCTAAAAATGACTTATATGGCTAACCCGCCAGATTGTTCCACAACAATACAAAACAATACTACCTCGCAACGTGAGACTCTGACAAATACCTAAATCTCCAACGAGTCTCTGAGAAAATGCCAATTTACATTATGTGCGCTGTGATTTTTAGCCATCACGACTGGTTAGGGATTAGGCTAATGGAGAGGTAATAAAGTGCTAAGCAACTGGCGCCGCGCAACTAACTACCTAATCCCTAAATTACCTCTTTTATGGACGCAACGTGTTCTCTTACAGACACTAATAAGATTACCTCTATTCAAAATCTGCATTACAATCCTAAATCAAGAAAAGCGGCAGCTATACTGAAGTAAATCAGCAAACCGGTGGCATCGACTATAGTTGTGATGAGCGGACTGCTGGCAACCGCCGGGTCAATATTTAACCGGGTTAGTATAAAGGGTAAAAGGGTTCCGATTAAGTTGGCGGTAACTACAATGCAAATCATAGCCAGCCCAACCACTATACCGATTTCGAAACCACCTCGCCACAGGCCCAACAACCAACTGGCAAGACCCATGGCGACACCCAGGCACAGGCCTACAAAGATCTCTTTACCCGCGGTTCGCATCCACTCCGACAATTTTACATCACCGGTTGCAATGGCGCGGACCATAATAGTTGCCGATTGAGACCCTGAATTTCCACCACTGTCAATGAGTAATGGAATGAAGAATGCCAGGGCAATGGCGGCTTCCAATACTTCTTCAAAATGTTCGATAACACCGGATGAAATAAGGTTAACACCCACCAATATGATAAGCCAGTGAATACGTTTGCTGAATAGTGCCAGGATGGATGTGCCGTGATAACCCAAAGTTAAAGGGGCTACAGCAGCTCCTTTATGGAAGTCCTCGGTGGTCTCTTCTTCCGCAACATCCAGCACATCATCAACGGTTACAATACCGAGCAATACACCTTCGGAGTCAATTACCGGCAAAGCAATTTTATCGTACTTCTGAAACATCTGAACCGCTACCTCCCGGTCTTCGTAAGCCGAAATAGAGACGAAGACATCGTCCATGATATCTTTAACCTGCTTATCCGGATCATTGATGATGAAGGTTTTAATATCCAATACATCTATCAGCTTCCCCTTTTCATCAGTGACGTAAACTACGTTGATGGTTTCGCTCTGCCGCGCGGTTTTACGAATGTGTTCCAGCGCCTGCCGGATTGTCCACTGATGGCGGACGTCTACATAATCCGGGGTCATTAACCGGCCGACGCTTTCTTCCGGGTAGCCGAGCAGTTCCCTTACCTCACGCAAGTCTGTAGGGCTGAGCAGGTTCAGCATCTGTTTGGTCAGCTCCGCAGGCAATTCATTAATGACCGCCGCCCGGTCGTCCGGGGCGAGGCTTGCCAATAGCTGTTTACTTTCACTGTCGGTGAGCTCTTTAAGCAACGCGTTCTGTTGATCGCTTTCGAGATAAGCAAAGACCTCAGCTTCTTGTTGCCTGGATAGGGTTCTGAAAAATAAAACCCGATCGTGTTTATCCAGACTTAACATAAGCTCGGCAATCTCCGGAATAGGCCACTCTTCGATCGCATCTCTGAGATCTTTCCACTTTCGGTTTTGGATGAGCTCTTGAATTTCCGGTTTGATCAGATTGTCAAGCATAAATACAAGGGTGTTGATCGGGTTGGTGTTAAATTAAATTTCTGCTAAAGACCTAAGCGGTTTGAAGATAATATTCCGGTAGATCAAATATAATATCCTGATAATACCAGGTTTTAAAATCAGAGATTCAATAATTGACGGCAAGTTATCTATCCGACAGATTTTTGGGTATGTTGATCTTCGGTAGCATGAAATATTTCAACAATATGTTCTTCAGTAATGGGTCCGAGTGCGCTTAAAGTTTTATCCTGACCGTAAACATCAATGGCATAGCGGGCAATCTGTTGGTAATTCTCTGTTGATACTCCAAGGTCAGGGAGGGATTGATACAGCTCGTTATCCTGCAGCCACTGTTCAAACCGTGATATAAATTCCAGAGCGGCTCGATGGGGCTCATCCGCAGTAACATTAAATAACCGGGTACCCAGCTGAGCAAAGCGGTCAGTGGCCCGGTTGTGTTCAACCATCCATCTGAAATATGCCGGATAAAGTGTGGCCAGTCCGCGCCCGTGGGCTACATTCGGATAAAAACCGCTGATGGCATGTTCCATTGAATGCATCACAAATTCACCAGGCTGCCGTCCGGCCTGCTGCATCCCATTGAGGGCAAGGGTGGATGCCCATAATAGTGTACCTCTCAAGCCGGCATCATTCGGAGAGTCGATAACTTTCGGGAGTGTTTCCAATACCGTTTCAATGATGGCTTCGCTATATCGATCGGCTATCGGAGAATCATTTCCACCCAGAATATAGTTTTCAAAAACATGGCTTAAAATATCACTCGCTCCGTCGCGGGTAACCGTGGATGGCAGGCTTGTTGTGAAATCAGGGTTTAGCCATGATACCTCAGAGCGTAAATGGCGGGAAGCAATAACGGATTTTCCCCGGACCTCAGGATTTGAAATCACCGATACCGGTGTAACCTCCGATGCGGTTGCAGCCGTAGTGGGGATGCAGGCTATGGGAGCAGCCCCGGTAATCCGGCCTGATTTTTTTTCTCCCCGCACATACGGCCAGATATCGGTTTCATCCATATATAAAAGTGCTGCCATTCCTTTAGCCGCATCCATAACGGAACCCCCGCCGAATGCCAACAGCATATCTGCCCCGAATTCGCGCGCGGCCTGCGCTCCATTATTAATGGTTTGGCTGTGAGGATTGGGTTCTATTCCTCTGAAAACCTCGGTTTGTATTTTATTTGATTCAAGTAAACTTTGAACAAATTGAAGGTACCCTTTCTCTTCAACACTGCCTCCGCCGATAATAATCATTACCTTATCGGCCAGACCGGATATGTGGTTGGCGAATTTTGTACCTTGTTCCGGACCGTATAATATTCTGGTAGGAATATGGAGGTCAAATTTGTGCATAATCCGTCCCGTTTTAATGGTTAATTTGTGAAGCTAACAGAATGAACGTCAATTGCATTCAGAATTTTATAAAAACAGAATCCGTAGTAAGTAATACCACATAGTGCCTACAGGGACACTTTATGGCCTGAATATATCGGCGGTAGCTTATGAATTTCCACGTATTTTTCGGATCAATAAGCTATAGACAAGAACACAAACCGGCCTGCCAACTTTCATCACCTTATTAAAAGTCTAAATGTTATGCCATCTGCAGTCTTTGAAGATATAAAACAACACATCGAACAGATCTATCCTGAACTGGTTCAAACCCGACGGAAGCTTCACCAGGAACCGGAGTTGAGTTTTCAGGAGTATCAAACGACCTCCTTTCTGGTTGAAACCCTGAAGGGCTATGGCCTGGAAGTTCATCAACCCCTGGAAACCGGATGCGTAGCGGTACTTGAGGGTGGAAAATCATCAGACCGGGTGATTGCGCTGCGGGCTGATATAGACGCTTTGCCGATCGAAGAAGAGGGGGATTATAAAGCGGAGTTTTTATCCCGACGTAACGGAGTAGCTCACTGCTGCGGTCATGATGTGCATACTACAAACCTGCTTGGGGTCGCCCGGCTTTTAAGTGAGATGAAAGCACAGGTGCCAGGCAGGGTCATATTGATATTTCAACCCGCCGAAGAAAAGTTGCCGGGTGGCGGGCGCCTGCTTACGGAAACCGGAATACTTCAGGAGCAGGGTGTGCAGGAAGTCTATGGTTTGCATACCAGCCCCTATCACAAACCGGGGGAAGTTGCTGTAAAAGCCGGACCGTTTATGGCCCGGCCGGATGAATTTTCAATTACGGTGATCGGAAAAGGCGGTCATGCCGCCGCACCGCACCTGGCCGTTGACCCTGTTGTGCTGTCCGGCCAGATTATTACCATGCTGCAATCGATTATCACACGGCAGGTTAATCCGACCACTCCCGCAGTGTTGACGATTGGCAAAATTGAAGGTGGAGCCGCGCATAACGTGATCCCTGAAAGTGTTGAGATGCTGGGGACCGTGCGTACTTTTGATAAAGAAGTAGCCCGAAAAATCCGTACGCAGATAGAAGGTACTGTTAAAGCCATTACGGAATCAGCCGGGGGAAGCTACAAATTCGAATGGGAGGAGGGGTATCCGGCGGTAATTAACAATGCGGATACAACCGACAATATGAAGCGGGTAGCCCGGAAGTTATTGGGAAGAAAACATGTACTGGAGATCGACGAGCCGGTTATGGCCGGTGAGGATTTCGCATTTTACCAGGAACATTTTCCCGGCACCTTCTTTTTTCTGGGCAGCGGAAGCAAGGAGAGTGATTCGTTATATTCGTGGCATCATCCCAGATATAATGTTGATGAACGCGCGATCAAAACCGGTGTGCTTATGCTTGCCGGCTTAGCACTTGATCCACCTGAACGAGATGAAGAATGAGCAGAAAGGCACTACCCAATGTATCGGGACCCTGGTTTTGTCCCGACCGGAAGATGCTGGAAAAGGGAATACGGGAGTCTCGAAATAGCCTGCGCCGCCGCATGATTTTACCCATTCATCGGAAGCAGGACAGCAAAGTACAGCGAATGCTGAATTTTTTGCAGCCGGGAACCTATATTCGTCCGCACCTGCATCCCCGACCCGAGGCCGTAGAAAGTATTTGCCTGATACAGGGAGAAATTCGTTTTTTTGTATTTGATGATACCGGCAAGGAAATATTCCGGACGGATCTGAAGCGTGATAGTGATCGAACGTTGATAGATATTGAACCCCTTGTATGGCACACCTTTGTTGTTACCGAGCCGGATACCGTCTTATTTGAAACCAAAATGGGACCTTACGATGCGATGCGGGATAAAGAATTTGCCGAATGGGCTCCATCGGAAGATGATCCCGGTGCCGCAGAGTGGCTTAACATGTTAAAAGAAAGCTGAGATGGGAAATTCCTTATATCCACCCAAGCCTTTTTCTTTATGGGAAAAAGAGGTATATGCAAAAGCAGCGGATGTGTTGATTGTAGGAGCCGGGATAACCGGTCTGGCGACGGCGTGCTCGCTTCTGACCAAAAAACCGGGTTTAAGGGTTAAAATTGTGGATTCTACGATTGCTCCGGCCGGGGCCAGCACTCGAAATGCAGGATTCGCCTGCTTCGGTACGATAGGAGAATTGCTTGACGATATGCAGAACCGGTCTGAACAGGAAGTATGGGGACTGGTGGAACAGCGATGGGAAGGGCTAAAACTGCTGACCTCACTAATTCCTCCGGCGCAACTTTTTTATGAGCAAAAAGGCGGTGGAGAGGTTTTTCTTGAGGATGAACCCTGGGAGAAGGCCTGTGACTATATTCCTGTGGCAAACCGGTTTATGAAGGAGATTACCGGTCAGGATGAGGTGTTCCAAAAAGATACCGTCAACGGGTTAAAGACTATCCGGTGCAGTGTGGAAGGGATGCTGCACAGTGGGCATATGATCGAACTGCTTGAGCAACGCGCCCTCGTTATGGGTGCCGGCATTCGAAGAGGGTATGCGGTTACCCATGTGGAGGCCGGAGCAGTTGAAGTTGCCGGTATCGGTAAACTCCATGCGGATAAAATCGTGCTGGCTACGAACGGCTACACTCGCCTGCTTGATGATCAGCTCCCCATTGATCCGGCCCGCGGGTATGTGCTCGTAACTACGCCCCAGAAATCCCGGCCCTGGGAGGGTACCTTCCATTATGATCGGGGCTATGTATATTTCAGGAGCTTAAATCATAACAGGCTGCTGATCGGGGGATGCCGGAACCTGGACCCCAAAACCGAGGCAACCACCCAAACAGGGATAAACCCGGTGGTTAAAAACGGAGTTTTGAACCTGTTGAAAGACGCTTTGCTGCCGGAATGGGATGGGGGAATTGAGCAGGAATGGACCGGCATCATGGGGTTCGGTCCGGATAAGCTCCCGGTGATCGAAGAAGTTAAGCCCGGTGTGCTATTGGCGGCAGGTCTGAGCGGAATGGGCGTTGCCCTGGGCTCGCTGATCGGAAGGAAAGTAGCGGATAAAATTTTAGGAAGCAGAACGGTTTCAGTTTAAAAAATAACAGGAGTTCGACGGTGACTGTCGGATTGATTGGAATTTTTCGGAGGCTGCCCGGATTATCGGGCAAAAGTGTATCTGTAAACTAAAATTCAACAGCACCATTGAAAACCCGAGTTCGATTCTAATGTTGGGTAGAACAAAAAGAGCTGCAAAAGTAAGTTCACTTCAAATACCTTTACTGATTCAGTGATCCTGATGCTAAATAGTGCCTGTAAGAAAACAGGTAGTATCTTAAAAAATGCCAATATCTGGTGCCGTATATTCGGTAATTCGGTAATTCAGGTAATGGGGTTTAAAGCAACTCATGGAGCCAAATACCCAATTTTTCTTAATCTACTGATTTACCTTAATTACCTGTTGTTTCCAAATGACATCATGAGTTTTCTTACAGACACTAAATA
>SLQI01000095.1 GCA_007131535.1 Balneolales bacterium
GATTCCGTGTAGCTTCTTCGCTTACATTCGGTATTTCGCGGGTTAACTCTTCTTCACCACGCTTGGTATCCCTGACTTGCTGTTCAAATTCCTGAATGTGGATTGAGGTGTAGATATCTTCAGCGACAACCCGCTCACTTACAGTAATCGCATCCTCGAAGTTGTAACCTCTCCAAGGCATGAATGCAACTAAAAGATTGCGCCCCAATGCCAATTCACCAGCTTCAGTTGCACATCCGTCAGCCAGAGGCGTACCGTCGGTTACTTTGTCTCCGACATCCACAATCGGCTTCTGGTTGGCAGTGGTATCCTGGTTGGTACGCTCAAATTTTCTGAGCTTGTAAGTTACCACCCCATCATCAAAATACGCGAGCTCTTCGAGTTCATCCCGCTCGTATTTCACCTTGATTTCGGTAGCACTCACGTACACCACTTCGCCGTCACCTTCCGCAACCACAAGCGCTCTGGAGTCTTTGGCAGCTCGATACTCCATACCGGTTCCCACTACAGGAGCTTCCGGTCGGAGAAGCGGCACACCCTGGCGCTGCATGTTTGAACCCATCAGGGCACGGTTGGCGTCGTCGTGTTCAATAAATGGAATCAATGCCGCAGCTACCGAAGTAATCTGGTTAGGAGCCACGTCCATGTATTCCACCTGATCCGGTCGTGCGAGGCCTACGTTGCTGTCCCGGAATCGGGAGAAAATGAGGTCATTTTCAAAATGAGACTCCTCAGTAAGCGGGGCGTTAGCCTGGGCAATGATGGTCTCATCTTCCTGTTCAGCGGCAAGATATTCGACTTCATCTGTTACTACATCATCCTTTACCTTTCGGTAAGGCGTTTCGATGAAACCAAAGTCGTTAACCTTAGCATGGACACAAAGTGAGGTAATCAAACCAATATTCGGCCCTTCCGGAGTTTCGATCGGGCAGAGACGTCCATAATGGGTATAGTGAACGTCACGTACCTCAAAACCGGCCCGCTCACGAGTAAGACCTCCCGGTCCGAGTGCTGACATTCTTCGCTTATGGGTCAGTTCAGCAATCGGGTTGGTTTGGTCCATAAACTGGGAAAGCTGATTCGTACCAAAGAATGTATTGATTACCGATGAAATGGTACGAGCATTTACCAGATCCTGAGGGGTGAACTGCTCTGCATCACGGGAGTTCATACGTTCTCGGATAGTTCGTGCCATCCGGGCGAGCCCGAGTCCGAATTGCTGTCCGAGCTGCTCACCAACAGTACGAGTACGCCGGTTACTCAGGTGATCGATATCATCCACCTGAGATTTCATGTTCTTGAGTCTGATCAGCTCCTTGATGATGGCAATGATATCGTTTTTCGTCAGGATCTGAGTTTCCAGATCTTCGTCAAGGTGTAGTCGTTTATTCAGTCGGTATCGACCAACCTGCCCGAGATCATATTTTTTATCGCTGAAAAACAATCGTTCCAGAACCGAGCGTGCTGTTTCAACATCCGGCATTTCACCTGAACGAATTTGCCGGTATACTTCTGCTAACGCAGACTCTTCATCAAAGGTAGTATCCTTACGGAGCGTATTCAGAATTACTGAATTTTCACCTTCTTCGACCTCTTCACTGATTACGAGAAGCTTCTTTTCACCACTTCGCTTAACAACCTCGTAATCATCTTCGGTCAATTCATGTTCCCGGGGGAGAATTACACTGCGCTTTTTAGCCTCTGTAACCTCTCCGGTTTCTTCATCTACAACTTCTTCAGTTACCACCTCGGCAATATCGGTAGCAAGCTTCCGGCCGACTAATTTGTTAAACTCTTTTTGATTTTTTACGCTCACCTCTTCAGAAAGCCCGAAAATACTTAACAGCTCATAATCGGAATCGTAGCCGAGGGCACGTAGCATCGTAGTAACCGGAAGCTTTTTCTTCCTGTCGATGTACGCCCAAAGTACATCCCTGATGTCTGTAGTGAATTCAATCCAGGAGCCTTTAAAAGGTATAATTCGAGCAGAGTACAACCGGGTTCCGTTCGGGTGGACAGACTGACCGAAAAACACACCGGGCGAACGATGAAGCTGACTTACAATCACCCTTTCAGCACCATTGATAATAAAAGTACCCCGGCCGGTCATCCAAGGAAGATCACCCAGAAAAACTTCCTGCTCAATAGTTTCGCTGGCCTCATCCGTTTGATCCATTGCCGAAAGGCGCAGTTTGGCCTTAAGCGGGAGTGAATAGGTGAGTCCACGTTCCTGGCATTCCTCAATTGTATATTTTGGAGTATCTACGGAATAGTAGAGAAACTCCAGAATATTTTGCTCTCTGGAATCCGTTATGGGAAAATGTTCATTAAAAATTTGCTGCAACCCGATATCTTCCCGATCTTCAGGGCCCTTATTAAGTTGCGCAAATTTTTGAAATGACTCCAGCTGGATATCCAGGAAATCAGGGTAGTCAATTACTTTTTTGGTTCGGGCGAATGATATTCTGCCCGTATGTGGCATTTTATGCGTTGTAGTGCTCAAGGTACCTTGATTTAATTTCGTGGTGAGAGAGGCTGTTAACGCGCGTTATAACAAAAGGTTGTTAAGACGCCAATAGCCAATACCGAACTGGTCGATATTGGCTAATCAGCTAAGAGAAAACAAACGAATTTATTTCAATTCGATCTCGGCTCCGGCTTCAGTAAGCTTTTCTTTCATGCTTTCGGCTTCTTCCTTATCAACACCTTCTTTGAGGTTGCTGGGAGCGCCGTCCACAAGTTCTTTAGCTTCTTTCAGCCCGAGGCCGGTAATAGCACGAACTTCTTTAATTACAGCAATTTTATTGCCACCTGGTGATTTGAGAACAACATCAAATTCGGTCTGTTCTTCAGCAGCAGCATCACCGCCTTCACCGGCACCGGCAGCTGGTGCGGCAGCTACAGCCGTAGCAGCAGGTTTAATACCGTGTTCATCTTCCAGGATTTGAGCCAGTTCATTGGCTTCTTTTATGGTGAGGTTCACCAGTTGATCAGCGAGTTCTTTAACGTCAGCCATTTCTTATTGTCTCCGGTTATTTGATTTACGATTATACTCTTAGGAATCTTCTTCCTTATCAGCGATTGATTTAATTGCTCCGGCCAAATTGGACCCCTGCGATTGAAGCGCACTGACCACATTGCTTGCCGGGCTGAGCAACAACCCAACAATATCGCCAATGACTTCTTCTTTGGATTTCATAGCCGCCAGGTTATCCAGCTGATCTTCTTTGTATAAAACACCATCGATCAGGGCAACTTTAAAGGCAGGTCTTTCTTTCTTATCCTTATAGCGGTTTTTCAGGATTTTGGCCGGTACTGAAGGGTCGCCGGTTATAAAGGCCACTGCATTTTGTTCGACCATATGCTCTTCAAGTTCATCAAGTCCTTCTGAACCGACTTCATTAAGAGCCCGGCGAAACAGGGTATTTCTGCTGATTTTATAACTTACACCCTTCTCATTAAATTGAGACCGCAGTTCATTCATATCAGCCACCGACATCCCTGTATAGTCGGTTACATAGATTCCATCAGCTTCTTTGATGTCATCAACTAATTTTTCAACAACGGCCTTCTTTTCAGCAAGCGTAGGCATGATATATACCTTTTCTCTATTCGGTTAAACTTATGCTACAGATCCCCTGCTCAATGGAATTGATGGTCCCATTGTGGAGCTCATTGATATGCTTCGCAAATATATCCCCTTCGATGATGAAGGCTTTAAACGAATTACCGTTTTGATAAATGCTTCAGCGTTTTCCTTTATTTGATTCGGATCAAAACTGACTTTTGCTACAGATGTATGCAGAATGCCAAACTTATCAACCCGAAAGTCGATCTGTCCGGCTTTTACCTGTTTAATGGCATCGGCAACTTCCATGGTTACGGTTCCGCTTTTTGGATTAGGCATTAAGCCACGCGGCCCCAGTATCTTACCCAGTTTCCCGATTTTTCCCATTACATCAGGGGTAGCTACAATTACATCAATATCGGTCCAGCCTTCCTGCAGCTTTTCGATGTAGTCGTCCAGACCTACATGGTCAGCACCGGCTTCCTTTGCCTCATCCTGTTTGGCCGGATTTACCAGAGCCAGTACTCGAACCTCTTTACCGGTTCCATGAGGTAAGGATACAGTTCCTCTAACCATTTGGTCTGCATGTCTTGGATCTACACCGAGTCGAATATCCAAATCTACCGAAGCATCAAAGCCCTCATAAGAGATTTGCTTTACTAACTCGGAAGCCTCGTCAAGGGAATATTCTTTTGCGGGATCTATTGCTTCTAAAGCCTGTCGGTATTTCTTTCCTCGTTTTGCCATAATCCCTTTTACTTTTTACGATTAACTCTCAAGCCCATACTACGAGCTGTTCCTGCAATCATTTCAGCTCCGGCCTCCTCGTCGTGAGCATTGAGATCACCCATTTTTTGTTTTGCGATCTCGACACATTGCGACCAGGTAACCGTGCCCACCTTTACCCGGTTGGGCTCTCCGGACCCTTTATCTAACTTAGCTGCTTGTTTCAGCAACACTGGTGCCGGAGGGGATTTGGTTATAAACGTGAAAGACTTGTCCGTATATACCGTAATCTCAACTGGGATTAAGGTACCGGCTTGTTCTTGTGTTTTGGCATTAAATGCCTTGCAAAACTCCATTATATTGACGCCGGCCTGTCCCAGTGCCGGTCCTACCGGCGGAGCGGGATTGGCCTGTCCGCCCATAATCTGAAGTTTTACAACATTTTCGACTTTTTTAGCCATAAGTTGGTATAACCCGTATTAGCCTTACAATCGGCGTTCTTGTTTTAGTTCTATGCCTCAGGCTCTACCTGGTTAACATCCACTTCAACAGGGGTTTTCCGTCCAAAAATACTCACCAGTACCCGCAGCTTCAATTTATCCGGATAAACTTCTTCTACGGATCCGTCGAAATCTTTGAATGGTCCGTCAATAACCTTGACCAGATCTCCCTGTTTAAATGGTATCTCAACCAGGCCACCGCTTGCAACCATCTCCTCATTGTCATGGACCCGGCCAACAATACGTTCGACCTCATCTGGTTTCAATGGAGTTGGTTTATCGCTGGCTTTATCGTTTTTCAAAAAACCAATTACTGATGGTGCATTACTCACCACATCATTCACACTATCGTCAAATACAGCTTTCATCAACACATAACCTGGAAAAAAGTTTTTCTCCCGGGTTCTCTTTTTTCCGGACCTGATCTCGATTACGGTTTCTGTAGGAATAAGTATCTCCTGGATTTTATCTTCCAGACCCTGCATCGCTATTTCTCGTTGCAGGTACTCCCTCACCTTTTTCTCATGCCCGGAAAAACACCGGATTACATACCAGTTGCTATTTTGCTGATCAGCCATTATCGCTGGTAAACCACTTCTAAGATAGTGCTGTAAACCTGATCAATACCAAAAATAAACAGGGACACTATGATGGCGAATACGCATACAATGATGGTATTATCTACCAATTCTTTTTGCGAAGGCCAGGTAACTTTACCCATCTCTTTTTTTACGCCTTCAATATATTCCCTGATTTTATTCATGCCGTTATTCTTGGTATATCTGGTTTTACTTTTTTATTTGCACGGGTGGAGGGACTCGAACCCCCAGCCTACGGTTTTGGAGACCGTTGCTCTGCCAATTGAGCTACACCCGTACTCAAAACTATATTAAATAACGTTTCTTAATCCGACTTCTCATTAGTCATTAATTTTACTTACCACACCGGCGCCTACGGTACGACCGCCTTCACGTATAGCAAAGCGCAGACCTTCTTCCATCGCCACCGGC
>SLQI01000330.1 GCA_007131535.1 Balneolales bacterium
ATCTGATTCACCCGTTGACCGAAGCCGGAGGTGGATTTTTTGAAAGCCGTTCTCAGATACTGGATGAAGTCATCCCGCACTTTACCTCTGAGGACTTTGAACCACGCCTTATCGGCCCGGGCGATCGAATTGTTGCGATTACGGAGGATTATGATCGTGTGATCAAAGAATACCCTGAAGGCGGCGGTACGATAATATCTCAGGGGCGTGAGATTGAACTCCCGCCGGAAGGAATTACCGTACAGGAAGATACAACTGAAGCCGAACCACTTGGCGGTGGTCCGCGTGAACGGCTGCACACCACATTACGGGATGAAGATCTGAACGGGTTAATAGATGAAAATCAGCCTAACCATCTTGAAGCTGCAATTTTTGTCCAGGGTGAATTTCAGCAACTTCCGGTGCGATATATTAACTATTTATGGGATGGGTATGAGGTAGGAGATACCCTCCAGCGGGGTATGATTGTCCCCAATTCCTGGATACGGGAGCGAATGGAAACCGACGATAGCTTCAGACAGGAAATTGAACGGTACCAGGACGCACTGAACCAGGTTCATGTGAACAATGGCTATCGACCCGAGGGCTATTTTGATGATTATTTCCGCAGTTATCACACTCAGGCTCCTATGATTGATGAGTCCCGCTCTGATTATTTTGACAATAACCAGGCCTGGACCCCTCAGGATGACGTAGGGCTTGATGGAGCTGAATTTACCGGAGCTCCCGGTGAAGGAGACGGTTTGCCCACATCCGGAGCAGGAACCCCGTTTCCCGGTGAGCCGAATATTGATGAAACAAGCGTAGCCGAATCCGATATGATCGGTATTCAGGCTGTAACATTCCCGGCGGCGGGTGCTCTGAGTTTCGGTGGCGGGTTTGACCGACGATTCTGGACCAACAGGCAAACCCCCGGGCGGTTTGAGTCCGGCCTGGATGTAGAACCTGCCCAGGACACAGACGTGTTGGTAACTTCCTCCTACTTTCCTCTGGATCGTGGTGAAACCGAACGATTTTCGGTAGCCATTACGGTAGCTCAGACGAACGGACCTTCCATTGAGGACGATCGGCGACGGGTGAACCAGAATCTTGATGAAGCTTTCAATGCCTATGAGGCGGATTATCAATTTGCTACAGCCCCACCGACACCAACCCTGAAAGCCGTGCCCGGCGACGGCCAGGTCACCCTCTATTGGGATGATGCCGCCGAAGATCATTTCGATCGCTTTTTGGATCGCTTGCCGCATCTGACCAGAGATCAGGCCCGAAACTTCCAGGGATATAAAGTATATCGTTCCACCGATCCTGGCTTGCAGGACATCCGGACGATAACCGACAGCCGGGGGAACGTTACCTTCCGTGAGCCGCTGGCAATCTTTGACAAAGACAATGCGCACAGCGGGCTTCATCCCATTGATGTAAACGGAATTAAGTTTGATCTCGGTGAAAATTCAGGCATCCAGCGAAAATTTGTGGATGACGATGTGACCAACGGACGGACATATTATTATGCGGTGACCTCATATACATGGGGCTCGATACCTCATGAGATTTCACCATCCGAAAGTGCCATCAGGGTAAGTCTGTTGCCGGACGGCTCGGTAAGCACAGGACCCAATGTGGAAGTTGTGCGGCCGGCAGCCTCTCAGGCCGGTAAAGTTGAGCCGGAACACCCAACAGCTGATCTGGTTCAGGGTACTACCAGCGGAATTGTTGAAATTGAACTGGTGGACCCGGATTCAGTACGGCTTGGTGATGTCTATGAGATAACCTTTGAGGATACGCTGATTGAATCTGAGAGTGCCAGCCGACCGGATACTCTCAGGACCAGCAGCTTTTCACTCATCAATGTAACGGAGGAGGATACCCTTATTGATCGTTCTCAAAACTTCAATCAGGAAGATAATCCGGTACAGCAGGGATTTCGGCCGATACTAACAAACAGTGAAGAAGATCTGCAGGCAAATTATGACAGGTCTGAATGGATAACGGAACAGGAAGATGGTATACACAATTTTGCCTGGAACCTTACCGGCCAACCTCAGGCCTCAGATTACAAAATCGTTTTTGATGAAGTGGGATATGCTACATCAGTAGATACCACGCTGGATGGAGTGCCCATGCCTGAGATTGAAACCAATTTCAGAGTATATAACACTACATATAAAGACGAAGACGGCAATCCAACAGAAGTGGAATTTGCATATTTCGCTGATCATGCAAATGAAAATCCGGATGATAACGCACTGGATGATAACTATGCTGAATTCGGTATGTTTTCAGCCGGTAACAGAAGTGTCGGGCCGATTGTAAGGTCGGCAACAGATGAAATTTATGTCCTGGAGGATGTACGGGGAGAAGAACGGGTACATACCTGGTCGGTTAACATGACTCCGCGCGAAATAGGATCAAATGATGAGGGTTTGCATGAGCGGTATGTGGTATCCAATAATCCGGGGCCCGGAGATACCCTAAGTGTACTGACAACCAAGCCATTTACACAAAATGATCTGTTCCGTTTTCAAATGGAAGAGATACACCAGGGCTTGGTTGATGAGGATAAGTTAGCCGAAGAGCTGGATGATATCAGGGTGGTGCCCAACCCGTATGTGGTTTCTAACCCGTATGAACCCCGTGCTACGGCAACCCAACCGGACCAGCGAAGGGAGTTGCATTTTACGCATCTTCCAAAGCCGGCTACATTGCGAATATTTTCAGTAGACGGAAGGCTGGTGGATGAAATTGACATCAATGAAGGCAACACACACAACGGCACTTATGTTTGGGATATGCTTACCAGAGACGATCTCGAACTGGCCTACGGCATCTATTTATTCCACGTAGAAGTGCCGGGTATTGGAGAAACCACCGGTAAATTCGCAGTAATTAAGTAATTGACTCAGGGAAAGTTATTATGCGTTTGATAAAATCACTTATACTGTTAATAGTATTTTCGGCTGCTTCGGTATCGGCTTCATGGGGACAGGAAGGTACACGGGGAGCGGCGTTTCTGAATATTCCCACCGGTGCCAAGGCTGCCGGTCTGGGTGGAGCAGTTTCCTCATGGATTGACGACCCGACTGCGATGCGCTGGAACCCGGCCCTAATTGCCAATGCTGAATCTAACCAGTTTATGGTTGACCATGCCACCTGGTTTGTAGATCTGCAGCACAGTTATGCCGGGGTTGTTATTCCTATGGGACCTGTTGGCACGTTTGGCCTGAATATTACCGCTCTTACAATGGGAGATATGGAAGAAACAACTTATGATCACCCCGAAGGTACCGGTCGTACATTCGGAGCCTACAGTTACGCGGCCGGTTTCAGCTATGCCCGCAACCTGATTGAGGTATTCTCCATAGGTATAAATGCTAAATACATCAATGAAACAATATGGAACACCTCTGCTACGGCTCTGGCCTTTGATATAGGAACCTTTTATCAGACGCCGCTTGAAGGGCTTAATTTCGGAGTGAGTGTTACCAATTTTGGTAATAAAATCGGGATGCTCGGGGATGACATGTTTATTGAAGCCGATCCGGACCGGGGATCATCCGGTAACTGGGATCCGGCGGCCTGGCTACGTACTGACCAATTTGATATGCCGGTAGAGCTCAATGCGGCAATCAGTTACGATGCTTATCAAAGTGAGGTATTCAATGCATCGGTGATGCTGGAAGGAAATGCACCAAGCTATAGTGAGCAAAGTTTCAGTGTAGGAGCCGAACTTGGATTCATGGAAAATCTGGTAATGCTTCGCGGTGGAGTTCCGGAAATCGGTATGCCAGAACAAGACCGGATAATTCAGTTTGCCGGAGGCCTTGGGGTGAATTATGATTTTCAGCAAAACATGGGGCTGGAAATCAACTATGCCTACCAGAGTTATCGATTCCTGGGAGGTACCAATCGACTGAGTTTGAGTGTACGATTCTAATTTTTTGCTATGACCAACACGATCAGAATTCGTGAAAACCAATAACCAAACAATCGAGGTTAATTATGTTTAAAGCTACGAAAAAGTGGTTGGCTTTATTCTTCGTCTCGTTTGCATTCACCGGGCTGGTGTTTGCGGAAGAAAACGAAGATGCGGTTGAAGTCACACTTAACGTAAATACGGCAACAGTACCTGACACTTTGTCTGTGGACGATTATGTTCAGGTGCGTGGGCAAATTAGAGAACATGACTGGGAAAATGAGGAGTATCTTGAACAGGCTATACGTTGGAATGCCGAATCTGATATAGTCGCTGAAAATCAGGGTGGTGATTATTGGCAGGCAACTGTAAATGTATTACCCGGTGATACTCTTGAGTATAAGTTCTGGGTAGGTTATTCACTTGATCCTGAAGAAGGAGCATCTGATGGCTGGGAAGACGGTGATAATAGGGTTTTGATTGTTCCGGAGGAACAGGACGAAGACATGGAAGTAGACCTCGTATACTGGGGTATGGGTGATGAGCCTTTATTCGAAGCGTCCGATGAAGGACAGGTTGCCGTTCATTTCCGGGTAAACATGGGCCATCAGGCACAAATCGGAAATTTTAACCCCGAAGAAGACGGCGTGCAGATACGTGGAAACCGGGCACCGCTTACCTGGGATGATCAAACCGAAGGTGTACTGGAGTTTGAAGAGAACTCAGTTGGTGACAACTTGTTTTACTCGGGAACCCTTTATTTTGATGAAGCCGATATTGAAGATGCCGGGGATGAAGAAGATCCCTATGAATTACTCTATAAGTTTGTGCAAGGAGATGATGGTTGGGAGCGTGATCCTAATCGTGAGGCTGATCTGACTTCTATGGCAGATACTACATTTCACTGGGATTACTTTGACAGAGAGCCAATGGAACCGGTAGATCTGGTGGAAGCTGAGATTCTCTTCGGTGTTAATGTAGAGATGCTTGAAAACCTCGGTGTATTCAATAGAGAACATGATGGTGTAGCTATGCCGGGTACCCATAATGATTGGAATGCGGATGATTCAGAATTGAGTTTCAATGCCGCAAACCGCCGGTTTCAAGGAACATATGAACGTATAGATAATCCTATAGCTGTAGGAAGTACTATAGAATTTAAGTACTTCATTAATTGGCACGAAGATCGTGAAGACGAAGAATCTGACCTTTATATACCCGGACTGAATCTTGGCGCTGGTTGGGAAGAGCCAGGGGTTACCGGTGGTGATAACCGGGTCCATGAGGTAGGTACTCAAAGTGAGCAAAATGTATTTCAGGATACCGAGATTTATGATTACTTCAATGGTATATCACCGGCGGGTGTTTTCTTCTCCGAGTTTATTCCTGGTGAGCCGGAAACGTATCCGGTAACCTTCCGCATTGATATGGAACCGGCGGTAACCGGTGAGGAAGTGGAAAGTGACGATGATCTTTTTGATCCGGATGAACACTATGTCTACATCGCATTCGAAGAGCAGATTCTGGTTATGACCCAGCAGTGGGAGTTAGGAATCGAAGGTCTCGAAGAAGCCGACGAAGAATTTGTCAATATGATGACGTTCGAAGAAACCGAGGAAGACTACATCTACGAGTTAACCCTTGATCTCGAATTGCCGTCTGTTAATTCCTTCGGTTATCGCATTGGATATGGTGAAGATATCACCTTGGATGATCCGATTGTTAACTGGGCCGGTGGCGGATATAATTATGGTCGTCGCTATTATCAGTTTGTTACTCCGGATGAAGTATTCGAAGAGGATGGCGAACTATTCTCTGAATGGCCGGAAGAAGCGGTACTGAATACCGTAGAGTTCAGAGGTGGTGAAGATCTCGGTGGCAGTGACCTCATAGTTGAGCAGGCCCCCGATTACCGCGAAAAAGCCGGTGTAGCCAATACAGCGGATGATGTGATCGCAGAACGACCGGATGAGATTGAACTCGAGCAAAACTATCCGAACCCGTTCAACCCGACCACCAATATTGCCTTCAGTCTCCCTGATGCGCAGGATGTGACCCTCGAGGTCTACAACGTGTTGGGTCAGCGCGTTGCCACACTGATTGACGGACAGATGCAGTCCGGTAGCCATACGGTACAGTTTGATGCAAGTAACTTGTCATCAGGCATATACATCTACCGTCTGCAGGCCGGCGATCAGGTACGGCAGAAACAAATGACCTTTGTTAAGTAATCCCATCAGGAAGCGTGAGGAGTGCATTCAACCGAATGCACTCCTTTTTAAATTATCTCACCTGAAAGGTGACTACACTTTATAATAGTTAGAGGTTGTTCTGTACTATTTAATGGTTTGGGATAGAATTCAAAAAAAAGACGGGTTAATAATTTGAGCTCCACCATCTACGATATTGCAAGAGAAGCAGGCGTAAGCATTGCTACGGTTTCCAGAGTTTTTAACAATAACCCGAAAGTTTCTCCTGATACCCGTGAGAAAATCCTTGAGATTGCCTCCCGTTATGGTTATCACCCCCGTGCACAGGCCCAGAGCCTGGCCCGCCGTAAAACCGGTTTGATCACCGCTATCGTACCGATTATATCCAATTACTTTTTTATGGAAGTGCTGGCCGGTATGCAGGACCAACTGGCCGAAAGTGAATTTGAGCTGCAGATCTCCAATATCAAAACCACCGGCGAGGTAAGAGGCGATGATGTGCGCCAACAAGTGGAAGACATCTTTAAACGCGGAATGTCTGACGGCTATATCGTGGTTTCCATCCACTTTGATGATCACGACTGGGACTATTTCAAAAAATACGAAACCCCGATTACCCTCATCGACGAATATTATTCCGATTTTGATTCAGTTTCAGTGGATAGTGTTGAAGGTGCTTATTCGGCTACCAAAAGCCTGATAGACCTGGGCTACGAGAACATTGCCATGATTTGTGCCGTACGCGACTCTAAACCTGTTATTGATCGCAGCAATGGTTTCCGTAAAGCTCTTGAAGATCATCAAATCGAATTCAGCGAGGAACGGCTGTTCTCAGGTCTGGACACCGAGCGGGACGGGCACACAGAGTTGAACGGCTACCAGGCCATGAAAGAAATTTTAAACGGCGAGGAATCTTATGATGCCGTATTTTGCAATTCAGATATCCAGGCTCTCGGAGCGCTGAAAGCAATGCAGGATTATCAAAGATCTCTGCCTATCATTAGCTTCGATGACCTGAGTTTCTCTCAGTACCTGGGGCTGTCTTCGATGCGCCAGCCCATGTATGAAATGGGAAAAATTGCAACCGATAAAATTATCAACCGAATTAATCAGCCGCAAACTGATGTTACTCACACCGTATTCTCACCTGAACTCATCGTGAGAAACAGTTCCTTTAACTCCGATGCTGAATACTTAGCAGCAAAGAATACAAAGTCGGTTACGGCCGGAAAGTAACTAATCCTTATAGAGTGAATTAATTTATAACCCGAAAATTGCTTTATTATGCGTAGTCGCTCATCTCTGCTATTAATGTTTATGCTGATACTCCCTGCGGTTGTTACAGCACAAATATCAACTGATCCAGCTTTCCCTACGATCGATCAGCCAGTCACGATTACCTTTAACGCCGAAAATACAAATCTGGAAGGGTTTGACCGGGTTTTTGCTCATACCGGAGTGCATATTCTGGATGGAGCGCAGTGGCAGAATGTTATCGGAGACTGGGGGGATAATGACGTTCAACCGGAGTTGGAACAAGATGAGGAGGATGAAAATATCTTCCGGCTCGAAATTGAAAACATCCGGGAATTTTATGGCCTCGGGGAAGATCAAGATGTGGAAGCATTGGCATTTGTATTTCGAAGTGCCGATTCGGGAACCCAAACCGAAGACCTGTTTGTGGAGCTGTTGACCGATGAAATGCTCGTACGCTTTGATCGTCCTTCAATGAGCAGATTAAATCCACTGTTCGCCGAAGTTGGCGACGAATATGAAGTAGAAGCCGTAGCGGGCTCCCCGTTTGCTCCCATCATTGAGATGAGATTATTTGTTGATGATGAAGAAGTCGCGGTCAGTGAGGAGGATCAGATTACCTACTCACTTGAAATAGAGAATGAAGGGCGAACCGAGTTACGGGTTGAAGCCGAAGATGAAGATGGGAATCAAGAAGAAGCTTCTTCCTTTATCATGGTCAACGAACCGGTGGTGGAAGAACCACGTCCCGAAGGAATAGAAGACGGCATCACTTATCACGAAGAGGACGACTCCAAAGTCACCCTTTCCATGTTTGCCCCGGAAAACGAGTTTGTCTATGTTCTCGGGGATTTTAACGACTGGGAGATTCACCCCGATTTTATGATGCACCGGGATGATACCGGCGAGTTTGACGGACCTCACTTCTGGCTTGAAATTGATGATCTTAATCCGGGTGAAGAGTATGGCTTTCAGTATTTTGTGGATGGCGATGTTCGTACCGGTGATCTTTATTCGACTAAAGTGCTGGACCCGTGGAATGATTATTACCTGAGAGAGGATGGAATTTATCCGGATTTAAAAGAATACCCCCATGACAAAACCGTGGGGATGGTAAGTGTACTTCAGACCGGGAGGGATGACTTCAACTGGCAGGCCACCGATTACGAGCGACCGGATCAGGAGGAGCTGGTGATTTATGAGCTGGTCATCCGGGACTTTCTGGATGAAGGCACCTATAGCAACATGGCCGATACGCTGGACTATTTCGAGCGGCTCGGTGTCAACGCTATTGAACTGATGCCGGTATCTCAGTTCGATGGTAATATCAGCTGGGGGTATAATCCTTCCTTTCATTTAGCTGTAGACAAAGCCTACGGTCCGGCAGAAGACCTGAAGCGGCTGGTTGATGAAGCCCATCAGCGCGGAATTGCCGTTATTCTGGACGTCGTTTATAACCATGCGACGAATTTATCACCGTTCATTCAATTATACGGAACCGATGCCGATGAAAACCCGTTTCTGGGACCGGGTCATGCCTGGAGCGTGTTTAATCATCTCAATCACGATCACCCTTACATTCAATATTGGATGGACCGAGCCAATCGCCATTGGATGGAGAAGTTTAACGTAGACGGCTACCGGTTCGATCTCACCAAAGGATTTACAGCCAATGATCTGGTAAGAGATAATGTCGATGCCTATAACCAGGATCGCGTTGATAACCTGAAACGAATGGGTGATGAACTCTGGGCATTTGATGACCGGGCTTACCTCATCCTGGAGCATTTCCAGCGTGAAGAAGAGTTGGAGCTGGCACCTTATGGATTGGATCAGGGTTATCCGGGCATGATGTTTTGGAATAACCTCAACAATCAATATTCCGAGATGACCATGGGGTATACCTCCAATCTGAATGATACTTATTATGGCAATCTGGATATGGACGTTGCCAATGCTATAACCTACATGGAAAGCCACGATGAACAGTGGTTGATGCTCAAAAACCTGAAGTTTGGCAATTCAAGTGATGACAGCCGGCACGATGTGACGGATCTGACTACCGCGCTTAATAGGCAAAAAGCTGCCGGAGCCTTTTTTCTGACTATCCCGGGGCCAAGAATGCTGTGGCAGTTTGGGGAGCTGGGCTATGGAGGCAAAGACCAAGAATGCCTGAAACCTGGCGACGGCAGTGATGGCGACTGCGAGCCTGGTGACCCGGGCCGTACCGACCCCAAACCCGTACGATGGGAGTATTACGAAGATGAAAACCGACAGAGTTTATACCAGACCTGGAGCTGGCTGCTGAAATTGCGCAATGAGTTTGAAGTATTCTCCAGTACCGATACAGAGGTGGAACTGGATGTTTCCGACCGGGATAAAATCATCCGCCTCAGCAACGAGGATGATATGGATGTCGTCATTATTGGTAATTTTGATGTCAATCCAAGAGAGGTGGAGTTTGAGTTTACAGAGGCGGGCACCACTTGGTATGACTTTTTCAGGGATGAAGAAATTCATCTTATTGCCGGCGATTTAACCTACTCCGTAGAGTTGGGAGCGGGCCACTTCAAGCTCTTTACCAGCGAAGATACCGGACTGACTCCCCCGGAAAATGCGGGCGTTCCCACAAGTGTTGAGGAAGAGTTGGTTGATGGCGGTGAACTCCCCGCTCAAACCGCTTTAAAGTCCAATTATCCCAACCCTTTTAATCCGGATACGCAAATACCTTTTCAGCTGTCTGAAAGCGGTCAGGTTACGATGAAAGTATTTGACATACTTGGAAGGGAAGTGACCGCGCTCATCCAAAACGAGGAGTATAGCGCCGGCACCCACCAGGTAACTTTTGATGGTTCCAACCTGAGCAGCGGCACCTATTTAATCCGGATGGAAGCCAACGGAAAGGTTTTCACCAACCAAATGATGTTGATCAAATAGATCAGTATTTCGATGTAAGCTTCTTACAAGGCGCGTTCGGCAGGGGGTTAAGGCCGCTGTTGAATGCGCCTTTTTTTGTTGCGGTATCGCTCTCTTTCATGTCTCACTTTCACAATGTGGCCCGACATAAACGGATGGGTGGCAATTTCAGTGCATCACTCGACTTCTTTGTAAAGCATATTCCACTCAATTCTGATTACCGGCTCAGGAAAATTCAATCGATCCCAGGTGGAAAACCCAACTCAACTCTGCTTGATATGTATCACGCTACATCAAAATGGGGACTGAATTCGAAGAAGGTTACACCTATCAACCGAATAATGTTGTAATTTGTGAGCTCGGGATACTTAATATGCCGCAATATGATGCCGCGATTTTCTTGTGAAATGAAACAATATCAACTCAATGTAAATTTATGTAACGGTATTTGTGACAGTGCCCGAAACAACGATAAATAGCTATGAAAGGCAATTGGTCTTTTATGCACCACAAAAGGTCGGTTTTTTCGGAAAAAATACTTTGATAATGAAAGCGCTTTCACTATATTATGTAAAACAAGGTAAACCTTTGCCTGCTTGCAAAGGTCGAGAGTGTTGATTTAAACGAACTACTTTTTTAATAGAGGTTAGTTCATACTATTTGGAACTGCTCTGAACAATTGCGGTTAGGAAAATATCAATCGGATCATTAGATACCATACACAGCATAGTCATTGATATTCAGCGATTTGTTAAGAGAGTTACTGCCAGGGAACAAAAAGTTTAGAAAGCGAAAACGTGATGTAAGTTTTTACAAAACCCTCCTTTACAATGTAATTATACTCTCCTGATAAATGGTGTGTATGATGAGATAAATAAAGGAAATCGGTAAATCAGAGAGAATCTGAGTTATGCAATTGATTGTTTGATACGGGGCAGTTAGCTATGACACCCCCTATTAGAATTAAGAGCTGCGGATAGTAGCATACTGCGGCCGAATTATACCTGCTATAAAGGTAGACTTATCGCTAATCATGTTAATAGTGAAAGCTATGTATTTAAAAGAAGTTGGAATAATTTTTTTTCTGTCTTTTCTGTTTTTTACGTCCCCTTTAATTCCTGAATACGGAAATCTTGCAGCACAAGATCTGCAGCTGGAAGGCCGGGTGATAGACATAGACACAGAAGAGCCATTGATCGGTGTAAATATTATCGTAGTCGGTACGGATCGAGGTACGACCACCGATTTGAATGGAAATTTCCGTTTACGCGTAAATCCGGATGATGTGCTGAGATTCAGGTATGTTGGTTATCAGTCTACCGAAGTACCGGTTGACGGGCGAACCAGTATTACTGTAGAGCTCAGAAGCGAAGCCATTTACGGAGACGAAGTTGTCGTAATCGGCTACGGAGAACGAAGAGTGGAGGATAATACCGGTTCGATTCGGAGAGTCTCCAGCGATAATTTCAATGTAGGGGCCATTAATTCTCCCGGTGAACTCTTTAAAGGGAAAATACCCGGAGTTAATGTAACTTCTGCAGACGGTGCGCCCGGAAGTGGTCCGACAATCCGGATCCGGGGTGGTTCTTCGCTTTCAGCCAGCAATGAGCCACTGTACGTCATTGACGGAGTGCCGATGCCGCCGGGGGGAATCTCCGGAGTTCGGGATCCGCTCAGCAATATCAATCCCAATGATATCGAGTCAATTACTGTTTTGAGGGATGCTTCAGCTACTGCTATTTATGGCTCCCGGGCTTCTAATGGCGTTATCATGATTGAGACGAAAAGCGGACAAATCGGGCAGCCACTGCGCTTAAGCTACACCGGCCGATATTCCTATGAAACCGAACGCGACCGCATCGATGTGCTTTCAGCAGATGAATTTCGTGAGCTGATTGTCGGTCATTTCGGCGACAGAGGTCAGGAACGGCTCGGAGAGTTTGATACCAACTGGCAGGATCAGATCTACAGTAATGCATTTACCCAGGATCACAATATAAGTCTTTCCGGTGCTTATGAGCAGCTTCCCTATCATCTGTCCGTTGGGTTTACCGATGACTATGGCCTTCTGGAAACTTCCAATAATCAACGATTGACCGGAGCTGTAAGACTTACCCCATCTTTTTTAAATGGTGACCTGGGGGTAGACTTTAACCTCAGGGGGACCAGAGATGGTAACCGATTTGCACCCGATGAGGCCATAAGCACGGCACTTGCATTCGATCCCACCAGCCCGGTAAGAGACGAAGACTCTCCGTTTGGTGGTTATTACGCGGTATTGGATGCAGACGGCACCCCAATAGATATTGCGCCAAACAATCCGGTTGCATTAATAAATCAGACCCGGGATGAATCCACGGTTTATCGTGCAATAGGAAATCTTCAACTTGATTACGCACTACCATTTGTTCCGGATCTTGAAGCCAGCCTGAATCTTGGTTTTGATTATTCAGACGTAGGTGACGGTACCGTACGGGTTCCAGATGATGCGGCATTTCAGTTCGTTAGCCCGGTTATTGCCGGTGAGCGTACCGAGTATGATCAGCGGAGAGAGAATCAGCTGCTGGATTTTTACCTCAATTACGATACCGACCTGGAAGACCTTCGAAGCAATATCGCGGCAACCGCCGGTTATTCCTGGTCTCATAATTATGAGGAAGGAGCAACCTATTCCACCAACTATAACCGCCAGGATACCCTGATCGTCAATACGGATACCGAGTATAAAACCGAAAACTACCTTGTATCTTTTTTCGGACGCGTCAACTACTCCTTGATGGACCGATATCGCTTGACGGCCACTATGCGTGCCGATGGTTCTTCCCGATTCTCTGAAGACAACCGGTGGGGGTACTTTCCGTCTATGGCTGTTGCCTGGAATATCAACCGGGAACCGTTTATGAGGCAGTTTAATCAGCTTTCCAACCTCACACTTCGGTTTGGGTATGGCGTCACCGGTCAGCAGGAAATCCTGCAGGGAAATTATCCCTATCTGGCCCGTTATACCTTCAGTGAGATGGATGCCCGGTACCGGTTCGGGGATGAATATGTTCAAACCCTTCGACCGGAAGGCTACAATGCCGAGCTGAAGTGGGAGGAAACGACTACCTACAACCTGGCACTCGATTACGGGTTTAATAACAACCGGATACAAGGATCAATTGAAGCTTACCACCGCACGACCGATGATCTGCTGAATGTTATACCGGTACCGGCAGGCTCTAACTTCACGAACCGTATCATTTCCAATGTGGGTTCACTCGAAGTACAGGGGCTGGAGTTTGATATCAGCGCGAGCCCGGTTGTTACCCGTGATATTTTCTGGAATGTAAGCTTTAATGCAAGCTATAACTTCAATGAAATTACACAGCTTACCACCGTAGATGATCCCGACTATATCGGTGTGGAAACCGGCGGGATTGCCGGAGGTGTGGGTAACACCATTCAAATACATTCGGTTGGTCACCCACGCAGTTCTTTCTACGTATTTGAGCAGGTATATGATGCCAATGGCAATCCTGTTGAAGGAGCGTATGTGGATCGTACCGGCGACGGCCGGATAACGAGCGCGGATATGTACCGGCTGGGAAGTCCGGACCCCGATTTCGTCTTGGGACTTTCATCAACCCTGAATTACCGAAACTGGGATGCAACTGTAGCGACACGCGCTCATATCGGTAACTATGTGTATAACAATGTGGAATCCCAGTATGGCTTCTACGATGAATTGCTGTATGGTCAGTATTTGAGAAACGCGACCACTTCTATCAGAGAGACCGGATTCGTTAATGCGCGTTTCCATTCCGATCACTTCGTAGAAGATGCCTCCTTTTTCCGAATGGATAACATATCGGTAGGCTACACCTTCCCCAACCTGTTTGATCTGGGCACTTCCGTGCGATTATCCGGTACGGTGAATAACGTATTCGTGATTACCAATTACAGCGGCCTCGACCCCGAAGTATTCGGCGGTATAGATAACCAGATTTACCCGAGACCCCGCACTTTCGTATTGGGCCTGAATATCGATTTATAACAGAAACTTTTTAACTGCCGAAATCATGAAAAGTAATAACCTCAGAATTATTCTGTTTGCATTCATCGTTGCGGTCATGCCCTTTTGGACCTACTCGTGCATCGATGATTTGTCAACATCTCCGATAGACCAAAGGGAAGTCACTTCCGATCTTGTCTATGACTCCCCGGAAAATTTCCGCAAAGTACTCGCTAAGCTCTACGCTGGTTTAGCCGTAACCGGCCAGGAAGGGCCGGCCGGAAATCCGGATATTCAGGGCATTGATGAAGGGTTTTCCAGCTATCTGCGTCAGTACTGGGTGCACCAGGAAATTCCCACCGATGAAGCCGTAGTAGGCTGGGCCGACCCCGGTTTGCCGGATTTCAACACCCAGAGCTGGGGGCCAGGTAATGATTTTGTGATGGCCATGTACAGCCGCATATTCTATAATATTACTCTGGCTAACGAATTTATTCGAAATGCCCGTGATGAAGACGACGAGCAGATTCAACGATATCATGCCGAAGCACGCTTTCTCAGAGCATTAAGCTACTGGCATGCCCTGGATCTGTTTGGAGGCAATGTACCGTTTGTGACAGAAGAGGACCCGATTGGCGCTTTTCTTCCTGAATCCATCGGCGAGGAAGCATTGTTTGACTTCATCGAAAGCGAGCTGTTGGCTATTGAAGGTGAGATGGTGCCCCCTCGCGAAAATGAATATGGCCGGGCTGATCGGGCTGCCGCCTGGACGGTCCTCTCTAAACTTTATCTGAACGCAGAAGTTTATATCGGTCAGCCTATGTGGAGCGACGCGCGAATGTATGCCGAGCGAGTTATCGATGAAGGAGGATACTCGTTGAACAGCAGCTACGAGCAATTGTTCCGCTCCAATAATGATGAAGCAGAGGGTGTAATTTTCGCAGTTCCATTTCACCAAAGTAATACTCAGACTTTCGGTGGCACCAACTTTATCGTTCACGCTGCCGTTGGCGGCAGTATGAGCGCTATCGAGTTCGGCATAGGCACTGGCTGGGAAGGGCATCGCGTAACCCCGCAGTTTGTCGATAAATTTGATGAAGAAAATGACGGACGCGCTTTATTTCATACGGACGGGCAAAGCCGGGAAATAACGCAATTGACTGATTTTAATGAAGGGTATGCCGTAACCAAATGGCGAAATGTACCTTATGTGGAAGACGGCGAAGTTGACCCCGTTGCATCAGAATATGTTGATGTGGACTTCCCGATGTTTCGTCTGGCCGATGTTTACCTGATCTATGCTGAGGCCACTGTACGTGGTGGAGGTGGCAGCATGGCCAGAGCTGTCGAGCTGGTAAATGAAATACGTGAACGTGCCTATGGCGATAATACCGGTAATATATCCCAGGGTGAGCTTACGGAAGGCTTCATCCTGGATGAGCGTGCACGCGAACTCTATTGGGAAGGCCATCGCAGAACCGACCTGGTTCGATACGATTATTTCACCACATCGGATTATGTCTGGGCATGGAAAGGCGGTGACCAAGAGGGATCAGCCACATCACCACACCTGAATCTATATCCCATCCCAACCTCGGATATTAATGCCAATCCGAACCTGACACAAAATCCGGGTTACTAAATCCGCTTAACGCTTAATTATAAGACGATGAAACAATTCAGTTTTTTAACGATGATACTGGTTCTGGCTTTGGCCATAACTTCGTGCGACAGGGATTTGGGTCCGGTGATCAGTGATTCGCCGGAAGCCCCGTCCATTCAAAGCCCGGGAGATGGTGAAAGCTATGAGCTCACAGAAGATATGGCCGATGAAGTGCTGTTCACAATTGAATGGTCCCGTGCAGATTTCGGCTATCAGGCTGGAATTCAATATGAAGTCCAACTGGGAGCAACCGGGGATAACTTTGAGAGTCCCTCCAGGTTGGGTACCACCTTTGATACTTCCTACGATCTTTTGGTCTCCCAGTTGAACAGTACATTACGCTTCAGAGGATTTCAACCGGAAGAAGAAGCGCATGTACAGATCAGAGTGGCTGCAAAACTCGACGGTGCCAGAGGACAGGAAGCTTATTCCGAACCAATATCATTGTATGTGACCCCATACGATGTGGTTATAGTTTTTCCTGAGCTGGAAGTTCCGGGAAACTATCAGGAAGCAAGCAACTACGGTTCAAACTGGTCGCCCGGTGATGAAAATATCGCCCGTCTGTATTCATTTGATGACGATGATCAATACGAAGGCTACGTATACATGGCCGATGATGATAGTGAATTCAAATTCACCCAGGGTGGCTCATGGGATGTAAACTGGGGCGATGATGATGCCGACGGGACATTGCAGGCCGACGGAGCCAACATCGAACGGGACGCGGGCTATTATCGCATAACTGTAGATCTCAATGAATTAACCTATGAAGTCATCCCGACTGAGTGGGGAATCGTTGGTGATGCCACCCCGGGTGGCTGGGACGAAGATACGGTAATGGAGTATGACCCTGATGAGCACATCTGGAGCATCACCACGGATCTTATCGAAGGGGAGATGAAGTTCAGAGCCAATAATGACTGGGATCTGAACTACGGTGATAACGAAGGCAATCTCATGCTTGACTGGGACGGAGCAGATAATTCGATAGAGGAAGCCGGGAATTACACTATTACAGTCGATTTGAATAATGCCCCCTTTTCCTATCGACTTGATATGAATTAACATTCACCATAAAGGCTGCCTTTACACATATAGGAAGGCAGCCTTTTCTTTACATATACAACGTATCCGAATTGGGCTCAACAATCTACGATATCGCAAGAGAGGCCGGCGTAAGTATAGCCACCGTTTCGAGGGTTTTTAATGACAGCCCCAGGGTAACTCCGGCTACCAGAGACAAGGTATTGGCCGTGGCCGCCCGGTTCGGATATCACCCCAGAGCGCTGGCTCAAAGTCTGGCTCGGCGAAAAACCAGGTTGATAACGGCGATCGTGCCGATCATCTCCAATTACTACTTTATGGAAGTATTGGCCGGTATGCAGGATCAGCTGGCAGAAAGTGAGTTTTACCTGCAGATTTCCAACATCAAAACAACCGGAGAGGTGCGTGGGGATGATGTGCGCAACCAGGTAGAAGATATTTTTAAACGAGGCATGTCCGACGGCTATATCATTATTTCAATTCATTTTGATGAAGCCGACTGGGAAAATCTTAAAAAGTATGATCGCCCCATCACATTGCTGGATGAATATTATTCCGGCTATGATTCGGTTTCGGTGGATAGCATAGAGGGAGGATATGTTGCCACAAAAAGCCTGATTGATCAGGGCTATAAAAAAATTGCGATGATTTGCGCAGTTGCAGATACCAAACCGGTAGTTGAACGCAGTGCGGGATTCCGAAAAGCCCTTGAACAGGCCGGTCTGCCTTATGAAGAAGCGTTGCTATTTTACGGTACCGATATTAAACGGGACGGGCATACCGAATTGAACGGATATCAGGCAATGAAAGCCATTCTGGAATGCGGCAGGGAATTTGAAGCGGTATTTTGCAATTCAGACATCCAGGCGCTGGGAGCGCTTAAAGCGATGCAGGAGTATCAGAAGTATTTGGCCATTATCGGATTTGACGATCTCAGCTTCTCAGAGTTTTTGGGTCTGTCAACCATGAGGCAGCCCATGTATGAAATGGGCAAAATTGCGATCGACAAAATCATCAACCGGATTAACCACCCCGAAACGGATATAACCCATACCATCTTTTCTCCCCGGCTCATTATCCGCAACAGCTCCCTTACCACAGATCCCGAACTTGCCGCCAAAGTTGAAAAAGTCGGTTAGGGATAGTTTCAAAGACAGATGTTTATTTTACCGCGGATATACACGGATTTTAGTCTGATAAAATTTGAAGAAGGTCTGTGTCTCAATATATTACAACCGGACTGAAGATGTATCTTAAATAATAACTATATCAGATAATTGGTATTTATCTCTCCGATATCCGGGGTAGTTCGGTTTATATTCAATAATGAGTCACAGCTATATGAAACAGTTTTTTCCAATTGCGATAATCTGCCTTGTATTATTATTTGTTTTAACCCATTGCGGCAATGATCCATACAGTGTTCCTGATGACGTGCCGCAGGATGATCTAACCTCCATGCCGGATTGGGCCAAAGAAGCCGTCTGGTATCAAATCATGGTGGAGCGCTTCCGCGACGGAGATCCTGATAACAACCCAACCCTTGAAACCATCGAGGGATCCTGGCCGCACAATAAGCCCGAAAGCTGGCAGCCCACCCCATGGGGCCACGATTGGTATGCCATGGAACACTGGGCCGAAGAAAGCGGGAAAGACTTTTATGAAACCGTTCATATGCGCCGATATGGCGGGGATTTGCAGGGGGTGATCGATAAAATGGATCACATTGAAGACCTTGGAATTACGGCAATTTATTTCAACCCGCTGAATGATTCACCTTCCCTGCACAAGTACGATCCGCGGAGTTATCACCACATCGATGTCAACTTTGGTCCCGACCCCGAAGGTGATATGGAATTGATCGAACAGGAAGATCCCGCCGATCCGGATACCTGGGTGTGGACCTCGGCCGACAGTCTGTTTCTGGAGGTGATCCGCGAAGCACACGATCGGGATATCCGGGTGATCATGGATTATTCCTGGAATCACACCGGAAGCGAGTTCTGGGCATTTCAGGATGTGGTGGAAAACCAGGAAGAGTCGGATTTCAAGGACTGGTATAACATCTATTCGTTTGAGGATGAAGAGGAAGGCACCGAATTTTCGTATCAAAAGTGGGCGGGAGTGCCGGAATTGCCGGAGTTCAAGATATTTGACGGTCCCGACGAAATTCCCCATGCGGAGCCTTATGAAGGTAATCTGCATCCGGAGCTGAAGCGCCACATATTCGCCGTAACCCGCCGCTGGCTCGACCCCAAAGGCGACGGCAGTCTCGAAGGCGGAGTCGACGGCTTCCGGCTTGATGTTGCCGAGCTGCTCCCGATGGGGTTCTGGCGGGATTATCGAAAATATGTGCGGAGTATCAATCCGGAGGCCTATATGGTAGCCGAACTCTGGTGGGACGACTGGCCGGAAGTACTGCTCGACCCCACTCCCTGGCTGGAAGATTACGTGTTTGATGCCGCAATGAACTATCGTTGGTATATGCCCTCCCGTAGTTATTTTGCCGGAACCGAACCACGGATCACCTCCCCGTCCGATTACGTGGATCACCTTGACTCAGTCCACACCGAGTTGACCGATGAGCAGTGGCGGGGTTCAATGAATGTGACCACCACGCATGATACTCC